>NZ_KV804412.1:177910-197794 GCF_001811315.1 Bacteroides sp. HMSC067B03
CAAGCTATCAGAACGGTTGTGCCACCTACGGAAATGATTGTGCCAAACCTCTGAAACGGTTGTGCAAAGTGCTTGGCACAGTTGTGCCAAAGGCTTGTCACAGTCGTGCCAAAGGCTTGTCACAGTCGTGCCAAAGGCGTGGCACAAGCATGCCAAAGGCGTGGCACGAGCAAGGCATACTTACAAAGGGACTCTTATCAAGTAGTCAAGCTAGAATAACAGCATGATACGGCTGGCAATAGAATGGACGATTGCTATTGTCAGCCGTATTATCAGGGTGTATTGTCAGGCGATAATTATCTCATTATAAATACTTTGCCTACTAAAACATGACAGATGACAATAGAATCTACTCAATTTTCTAATGCGAGGTTTTAAATGAAGAATGAAAAATTACTGGGTCAGTCCGAAAACCCGGTTTGAGCTCCATACTGAATCGAAATGAATAAATCTCATAAGTCGATAGTAACTCAAATTCCCCTCCCTTCGGGAAGGAGGGGTGCCCAAAGGGCGGGGTGGTAGGTATACGAACAGCATTGTAAATGAAAGCTTTATGCATTCACCTACCACCTCCCCCTACGGGTACTCCTCCTTCCCGAAGGAGGAGATTTGAGATACTAACGACTTTTCTGTCGGCCCCAATAAAGATACTGCCTACTTTTAATTTAGTTCATTTCTGTTCGGGTTTGAGGCAAACTTGAACAGTTTTGAGGCAAACTCAATCTGGTTATGCGGCAAATGTATCTGTCATCCAGAGGAGTAAAGCGACGAAGGATCTCCTCTCCTATACCCACAAAGAGGAGATTCCTCCTCCCTTTGGTCGTCTGAATGACAGACAGATACGCTTCTGAATGACAGCTACGGTTAATGCTTAATATCTTATCGGTTTTTGCTCAAAACTCATATTTATAATGTGTCCGGTTAATCTTTATTTTTAGCGGTAAAGGTTGTCGTTGTCGTAAAAAAAGATTTTCTTTGCATAACCATAATACAAAACGATAATGGCAGATACACAAATCTATTATTTATTCAAACGTGTGGCTCTCCGATTCTCTATTTTTATCGGTCTTCTTCTGTTATTTCTTTTCTCTTGCACTTCTCAAAAAGAAAATCAGCTGCTGTTGCATGCCGACTCTTTAATGGCTGAGTATCCTGATAGTGCACTGATTTTCCTTGAAAGTATTCCGTTTCCACAAAAGTTATCACGTGCTGATAGAGCATTGTATGCTTTGTTGCTGACTCAGGCACGATATAAGAATTATATCACATTGGATGATGACTCATTGATAAAAGTTGCGGTGGATTATTATGGTAAAAAGAAAAGTTTGCGGGCTGCACAAGCTCACTATTACTGGGGAGCTACCTATCGGGATATGGGACGTATTCCTTTTGCTGTAGATAAGTATTTGGATGCTATTCAGTTAATGCCTGGTGAGAATGAGTTTTTGGCAATGATATATGATAATTTGGCAGAATGTTATGAAGATGAAGACCTATATGATGTGGCAATAGAGTCTTATAGAAAGTCTTATCAGATAGTATGTAGGGATAAAAAATCAATATCTTATCCGTTAAGGGGAATTGCCCATGTATTTTTATTGCAGCATCAATTAGATAGTGCATTGTGTTATTTTCAGAAAGCGTATGATTGTGTTCTGGCAATTCAAGACTCAAGTATGCTTCCGTTGTTGTATAATGACTTTTCAACAATATATTTGGAGAAGAAAGAATACGTTCGGGCAGATGAATATGTTTCAAAAGCCATATCTATGATGCCTTCTGATAACTTAAGTGGAGCTTATCATCTGAAAGGGATGATAATGCTTGGTCTGAACCGACTTGATTCTGCCCGGTATTTTTTTAATAAGTATAAAGATGAACAAGATATTTATGGGGAAGCTGTACGTTATAATGGGCTCCGTGAAGTAGAAAAGCGACTGGGTAACTGGGAAGCTGCAATGCAACATGCGGATGCTTATATGGTTGTTTATGATTCTATCCAGAAATTATCCGATAGACAGAAACTTGATGAATTAATGGATAATCATGAATTGGAGGAGCACAAAAGAATGGTGTCTCAGCAAGAACGGGCTGTGATAGGTTATTTGGTAGGTACCGTTTTTTTTCTTGTGTTAGCAGGTATTTTCTTTTTCATGTGGAATGATAGAAGAAGAAAGAAACGTTATATTGCTTTGCAAAGAGAGCTTATGCAGAAGCGTGTGGACACTATGGAGTTAAGGGAAGAAAAAGCTCTTGAATCTGAGGACGAACGCATAAATAAATTGGTAGAGCTTGGGGAGCATCAGCTAAAACTATGTATGTCCATGTTTGAGGAAACTGAATGCTATAAGAAACTACAAGAAATGGAGAAAGCGACTCCTAAACAATTGCTGTCAATGAGTAGTGCTTTTAGAATGGAGATAAATGTAGCGATTCGCGAGGCGTTTATTGATGTAATGGCGAATTTGGAGAAGTGTTGCCCGGCTTTGACTAACGATGATTTATTTTATTGTGTACTCTCATTGATGCATTGCTCAAACAGAGTTATTATAGAATTGATGAATGTATCTTCGGATGCTCTTAAGATGCGGAAGAGCCGTATTAAGGGTAAGTTGAGAGAAGATATATTTAAATACATATATTGGGATTGATAATCAGTACGTTATTGATGTTTTGTTACTGCCTGTTACCTCTTGTTGGGAGGGCTGTTACCGTTGTTACCTCATAAAAATGGCTTTTTCCATTATACTTGTGTACTTTTGAAACAAGATTTTTAAAACACAATTATTATGAGAACAAAGCTTCTATTTTTCTTCTTCTTATTAATGTTGCTTCAAGTAAACATGAGTACTTCTGCGATGGTTCTGAAAGACGCACATCGGATAATGCTAAAGGATATCAAGGCGTCAGGATCTCATCGCTCAATGCCTGTCCTCCCTACTGCTTTCATTGACGGATCATTACTATCGGTCGATTTTCTTTCTGCTGTAACTTCTGCGGCAGTTACAGTAAGGAACTCTGCAACAGGTGAAATAGTCTATTCATCTGTAGAAATGAATGTAACTACACTTCGGATTGATCTCACAGGAAAGAGTGCCGGCGAGTATTCTTTAGAGATTGGTATCGGCGATACGATTTTGTCAGGTGATTTTCTTCTTGAATATGAATAAAAAACTTATGGTGGTGGTTAACCGTACAACACGATGAAAAGGAACATTTTTATCGCATTAGCTGCATTCGCAATATGCAGTTCATGTAGCGACAGCTATTATTTACCGGAAACTGAGCGTGATTTGGCTCAATTGAATAGCGAGTATGATGACGTTAAGGCTAAAGAGGCTGATGACGAGGGAGAAAAGATCGAGACTTTGGCTAGTGAAGTTGAGATTCAAGCATCTATGGATGAGTATAAGGCAGAATTGATGAATCGTGAGTCTGTGGCTAAAGAGAGAGTGATGAGAACTGCATATGCTGCTGCAACTAATGTTGTTGGTGTCTTTAAAATTAGTAGTTGTGGTACATACAGGGAACTGAAAATTACTATGGATTGTGAAGATAAGAAAAGTGACTCATATACTACAGGGAATGTTGGTGCGTCTTATGTGGAAGGCGGAAATGTTAACTTCGTTTTTTGTTTAACAAATGCAAGTCGTTTCTATCCTGGAGGTGTTTTGCTTGTAGACCATATTAATTATAATGAGACATTTACTCAAGGATATACTACCCAAGCTCGAAAAATAGATGTCATTGTCCGTCATCATGACACGGAGGATAGTGATCCTCGCAACAGAATAGAGACTTCTGACGAAAGATATACAGATAATCTTAAGGGTTATTCTTCAGTGGATGGAAATGTTACATTGGCTTGGGGATTTCCTTCTATGCCATTGTTTAACCTTGCCTCTTATGTGGGGCCGGTAGGTATACAATATGGTTTATTATCAACTACACAGGCTGCAACTGGGACAATTCGCTGTGATGATGAAGATAAAAAGAATAAGAATTGGATACAACGATATAATGTTGGTTATACTTTAGATGATAGTTTTAATGAGGCTAAAGCATTAGGTGACTTTGGAATTACCGCTAACGGGAATACTACTTACTCAGTGTCCTTAAGTACGGATGCTAAGTTTAAAAATAATAATCGATTTTTTCCACAGAGTTTCATACAATGAAACAATCATTATTTATATCTTTGCTTCTGTTACTATTTTCTTGTTCCAATGCAAACACGGAAATAGTGGCAGAAGTGAATGGTGACAATATTCTTTTATCTGATCTGTCAGAAGCAAGCAAACAAGAACTTTTTGATTTGCTGAATATGGCTTATGAAATTAAATCCAAAGTATTGGACGATTTGATAAAAAAGAAGTTGCTGGAGAATGAAGCTAAGAAGCAAAACATAACTACTGAGCAATATTTGGATTTATATATGGATATGATAGGCACTAATATGGATAGTATTAAGAGACTATATGGGCTGTCTGATAATCAGATAAATGTAATGCGCGGTCAGTTATATAGTTCTTCTAAGGAAACTATGGAGGGGGAGCTTGTTCTGAAAAACAAGCTACGTTCTGCCATTATTCAGCAATTGACCGACTCATTGTACAGTCAAGCAAACATTAAGAAGTATATTTTTCCACCTAAACAGCCTAAATGCGTAATAACAGACTTATGTATTCACTATAGAGGTAATTTGAACGCTCCTGTCAGTTTTATTGTTGCTTCTGATTTTAATTGCGAACGTTGTGTTGCTTTCGAGGCTACTTTACAGCGTATTTATGATAAATACAAAGATCAAGTGAAATTTGGTTTTGTTAGCTTTGGAGATTTTCCCACTTTACCGGCATTAGCCTGCGAAGCTGCTGCGCGGCAAGATAAATTTTGGGATTTTCATGATGATATTTTTGCGCATAAAGGTCTTGCAGATTCCACTTTCATATTTAATCTCGCTAAGACTAAAAACTTAGATATTACTCAATTCAGGAAAGATTTGCACTCTTCCGAGAACTATAAGAAACTGGATAAAACAATAAATGACTTAGTAAACCGAGGAGTTTTTGCAACTCCTACGATCATTGTTAATGATCGTTTGGTATATATGACAAATTCGTATGAAGAACTATCTAGACTTTTAGAATATGAACTGAGGTAGAAACAAAATAAACCTTTACTAGTATGAATAGATTCCAGTGTTTTAATCATTCCATAAGATTAGTAGTTTTGTTCTTTTGCTTACTCTTTTTATCTTGCGAAGAAGCATTTGATGTTGATATGCCTGACAATATTGCTAATGGGATTGTTTTTCAGGGGGCTATTTCAAACGATAAGCCCCCTTACTTCTTTCAGTTAACTAAACCAGCTGTTATATCGGCAGAAGCCAGGCATTATGAAGGAATTGAAGATGCACTGATTGTAATAGAAGATGTGACGGCGGGAATCAAAGATACACTTACTCTTATAAAGCCCCAAAGTATAGATTATTCTAGAATATGTTTTTCTTATTATAATTATCATAAGAAGAAAAATGATGAAGTAATTTTGAGTGATGATGTGTTCCCTAAGAGTCATGGAGTGTATGTAACTACCAAAATATATGGTATAGAGGAACATACATATACACTTGATATCTATTATAAAGGAGAGCATCATACTTCAACAGAGACGATGATTCCTAAGACTCCTATAACAGACTTGAAGATACAGAAGTTCGATTTGGATAATGGAAAGCCCATACCGAGAGCTCCGATTATTAGTTTTGTCAATCAACCGGGAGTTGATAATTATTATCTTTTCTATATAGAACAATATTCCTATCCTGTCACATCCTTAGAGAAGTTGTTGGGTACTCGTGAACAATGGGCTTATTCCATATTAAGTGATAAATTTTTGGGTGATGAGGTGGTAGACCTCCTTGTCAGTGAAGGTGAAAGTGTAAAAAGGTTATATCCTCAATCAGGTTATCCTGTATCAGCGGATACCATATTTGTCACCTTACAATCTTTGTCCAAGGCATGTTATGATATATATGATAAAGCTATTGAGCAAATGCGCACAGATGGAGGAGCCTATTCACCCACCCCGACTAGTGTAAAGAGTAATATAAGCGGAGATGTTTGGGGAATGTTCAGGGTTAGTGCATACTCTAAGAGGTATGGATTGGTAGATAGAAAAAAGTAATGTAACATTGAAAGCATGAAAAAAACAGTTGCTGGTATATTGTCATTTGCATTCTTTAGTTGTATCTTCTTTTCGAAACTTTCTGCACAGCAGACGTTGATTTTAAGAGGTCGGGTGGTAGATGAGCAAACAGGAGAAACATTGTCTGATGCCAATGTATTCGATTTGACTTCGGGCATTGGAGCCTCGACAAATTCGTATGGAGTATATTCTTTAAGTCTTGGGAAAGGGAAACGAATCATCCGATGTTCTCTTTTGGGGTATACTACCCGTACGGATACGTTGGATATCACTTCAGACAAGGTGCTGAACTTTGCACTTAAGCCTGGCAACTATCAACTGAAGGATGTAGAGATAGTGGCGGATCGTAGGCACAGCGGTCAGTTTCGGCTCGGGCAACAAGATATACAAGCTATGCCGGTAGTGGGGGGTGAGTCCGATTTGATGAAGTCGTTGCAGTTTCTTCCCGGAGTGGCAAGTGGAAATGAAGGAGCCAATAACATCTCGGTGCGAGGCAGCAATCAATGGGGGAATCTTGTTCTGCTCGATGAGGCTATTGTTTTTAATCCAAATCATGCTCTTTCTTTCTTTTCGGTGTTCAACAACGATGCGGTGCACAACGTAAATCTGTATAAGTCATATTTTCCCTTGAATTATGGGGGGAGAGCTTCTTCTGTGATTGATGTACGCATGAAAGAGGGGAACAATAAGGAATCAAAGAGAAAAGCCACTGTAGGACTGGTTTCTTCAAAGGTGATGTTTGAGGGACCGCTGAAGAAGGATAAAAGTTCTTATCTGGTTGCTGCAAGGTTTGCCTATCCGGGAGTGACGTGTAGTTTGCTTGGCGATGATGATGATGTGCCTAATCCGGAAATGTACTTCTATGATGTAAATGCAAAATTCAATACCATTATCAACGATCGCAACCGGATTTATTTTTCGCTCTATAGTGGAGGTGATCATACTGTCTTCGATGAACTGGTGAGAGGATATGGGATGGACTGGGGAAATGCTACTTCTACTTTCCGCTGGAACCACACACTGAATCAGAAGACTTACACCAACCTGAGTGCAATTTTCAGCAACTACTATTATCGTTATAAAAACTATGCGGACGGACTGCATTATTTGTGGAAATCGAATATGCAGTCTTATCAGCTGAAATATGATATGGAGCACAATACTTCACGGAATCTAAGAATAAAAGGAGGTGGAGCCTTGCACTTTTTCACTACGATACCGGGGAGCATAGATAATTATGGAGTTTTTACACATGTAGTCCCATATAGGCTTAATAGAAGAAAAATGCTAGACTTCGCGCTTTATGGTGAGGTAGAATATCGGTTTGCTTCTCGTTTTCAGTTGAATGGTGGCATTCGTTTGTCTGCGCTTCGTACACCTTCCGGTCCCGATTATGGAGCATCAACATTTATTGTGCCCGAACCACGAGCAGAGCTTTACTATGAAGTGAATCGCAATCATCGCTTGAATATTTCTTTCAATCAAGCTTCGCAGAACTTGCACATGCTTTCTAATTCTTCTGTCGGTATCTCGTCGGACATGTGGGTGCCTGCCAATGAAAAACTTAAGCCGGAAATAATGAGACAGTTTACTGCCGGATATGAATGGAATCAATCGGATCGCAACTATACGTTCTCACTGGAAGCTTTCTATCGTAAAACAGATCATATCATTGATTTTAAAGATGATGTAAATCTCTTCATGAATAATACGATTGAGAAAGAGGTGGAACAGGGAGAGTCCGAAAGCTATGGAGTAGAATTTTATCTCTCCAAGAACCGGGGAGCATTGACCGGATGGGCAAGTTATACTCTTTCGCATGCTCGCAATCGATTGGCTAATATCAGGGACACAGAATATAGGCCAGTATACGATAGACCCCATAATCTGAAATTGTTTTTAAACTATAACATCAATAAACGATGGTCGTTGTCTTCTACCTTCTCCTATAGTTCGGGCATGAACCTAACGTTGCCTGTTGGCAAGTATGAACTTCATGGGGCTGTTTTATATATTTATAGTTCCAGAAATGGCTATCGGGCGCCTGCTTTCCATCAGCTGGATTTGTCGGGCACTTATCGCATGAGGAAAGGAACGCTTACCTGTTCGATTATCAATCTCTATGGCAGGAAGAATGTGTTTTCTATCTATGCGGGGCGTGGAGGCGAAGAATATTATAAACCTATGGATATAGCGCAAACATATAAGATATATCTTTATGGTATAGTTCCCTCCATAACCTATAGCTTTGAGTTTTAGAATCGCATGTTCTTGTCCTGTTCCTCTATATAAATTGCACATTCATTTTGATATGTATATGATTTCTTTGTACTTTTGTACCCATTCATCCAGTAAACTTGCAAAAGATAATGAATCAGATACATTCCGTATGCGTGTACAGCGCATCCAGCACTAAGATAGCCTCCGTATATTTTGAAGCAGCCGAAAAGCTCGGCAGCCTGCTTGCCAAACAGCATATCCGTCTGATAAATGGTGCCGGAAGTATCGGACTGATGCGGTCCGTAGCCGATGCAGTGTTGGAGAATGGCGGTGAAGTGACCGGAGTTATCCCCCATTTCATGGTAGAGCAAAACTGGCATCATACAGGTCTGACGGAACTGATCGAAGTCACTTCCATGCACGAACGCAAGCAGAAGATGGCGAATCTGAGCGACGGCATCATTGCGTTGCCGGGTGGATGCGGCACTCTAGAGGAGTTGCTTGAGATTATCACATGGAAACAGCTTGGACTGTATCTGAACCCGATTATCATTCTGAATGTAAACGGCTTCTTTGACCCGCTGCTCGAAATGCTCGAACGGGCGATAGAAGAAAACTTCATGCGCCGGCAGCACGGTGATATATGGAAAGTAGCACGAACACCGGAAGAAGCGGTGGAGCTGCTTCAGACAACTCCTGTATGGGACGCTTCTATCCGTAAATTTGCAGCGATATGATAGCCGCTATACTAAACTCCGGATTTGAGGGAACCCCCATCTCCTACTCTCCCCGCACGGATGATGTGATTGCGCTGACCTTGCTCGCCTGTTTCTTTCTGTCCTCCATCGCTCTGGCACGCGGAAAGAAGTTTCTCACGCAGCAAGTGAAAGACTTTGTGCTGCATCGCGAACGGACAAGCATTTTTGATAGTTCTACGGCAGCCGATGTGCGCTATCTCCTTGTGTTGGTAGTACAGACCTGTGTGTTGACGGGTATTGTGTTCTTCAATTATTTTCATGATACTTGCCCGATGCTCATGACCAGGGTCTCCCCTCTCCTACTATTGGGGATTTATGTCGGCTTCTGTCTGGCCTATTTTTTACTAAAATGGTTACTTTATATGTTCCTTGGGTGGGTGTTTTTTGACAAAAACAAGACAAATATGTGGCTGGAGTCTTACTCTACACTCATATATTACGTCGGATTTGCCCTTTTTCCCTTTGTTCTTTTTCTGGTTTATTTCGATCTGAATCTGACCAATTTAGTGATAATCGGACTAATTATTCTAATTTTCACTAAAATATTGATGTTTTATAAGTGGATAAAGCTTTTTTTTCATCAATTAAGTGCGGTTTTCCTATTAATTTTGTACTTTTGCGCTCTTGAAATCATACCCTGTCTGCTACTCTATCAGGGAATGATTCAGGTAAACAATGTATTGCTAATAAAAATTTAGGACGTTGAAAATTAAAAAAGTACTAGTCTCGCAGCCTAAGCCTGCGTCAGAGAAATCTCCCTATTACGACATAGCAGAGAAATATGGCGTAAAAATAGATTTCCGACCGTTTATAAAGGTCGAGAGTCTTTCGGCGAAAGAATTCCGGCAACAGAAAGTTTCAATTCTTGATCACACTGCCGTTATATTCACCTCCCGTCACGCAATCGATCACTTCTTTAATTTGTGCACGGAACTGCGTGTAGCTATTCCGGAAACAATGAAGTATTTTTGTGTCACGGAAGCGGTTGCATTGTACATTCAGAAATATGTGCAATATCGCAAACGTAAAATCTTCTTCGGTGCTACCGGAAAGATTGAAGATCTGGTGCCATCTATCGTAAAGCATAAAACGGAGAAATATCTCGTCCCTATGTCGGACGTGCACAATGATGATGTGAAAAACCTGCTCGACAAGAATCATATACAGCACACAGAAGCTGTGATGTATCGCACCGTGAGCAACGACTTCACGTCGGATGAGGAATTTGATTATGACATGCTCGTGTTCTTCAGCCCTGCAGGAGTGACTTCTTTGAAGAAAAACTTCCCGGACTTTGATCAGAAAGAGATCAGAATCGGTACCTTCGGGTCGACTACCGCGCAAGCTGTACGCGACGCCGGACTCCGTCTGGACCTTGAAGCACCAACAGTGCAAGCTCCCTCAATGACGGCTGCTCTCGACATGTTTATCAAGGAAAACAATAAATAAACAGAGTGAGCGTATATACTTTGCGTAAAGCCGAAAGGCTGAATAGTAAAATATTGATCGGAAAGATGTTCGAAGGCGGCAATTCCAAGTCGTTTTCCATCTTTCCGATACGTGTTGTATATATGCCCATAGAACAGGGTGAAGCACCCGCCACGATACTGATCAGTGTTTCGAAGCGGCGTTTCAAACGGGCTGTAAAGCGCAATCGGGTGAAACGGCAGATACGCGAAGTCTACCGGAAGAACAAACTGCAACTGCTGGACGATCTTCAAAGCAGAGGGCAGCGTCTCGCAATCGCCTTTATCTATCTGTCGGACGAGCTTGTTGCTACTGCCGAACTGGAAGAGAAAATGAAGATAGCGCTTTCGCGCATTTCTGAAAAGTTATCCTCATGAAACCCCATGTTTGCCGGATATCCGCCTGCTGGATGTCCTTGAGAAGCATTGTGAGGAAGGTGTTGTCATTCTTGCTACTGATTCCCATCTATTTTTACCGGGCATGTATTTCGCCCCTTACTCCTCCCTCTTGTCGGTTTACGCCTACCTGCTCGGCTTATGCAGTCGAAGCCATCAAGAAACACGGACCCTTCAAAGGACTTTATCTGACTGTCCGGCGCATTCTCCGGTGTCATCCGTGGGGTGGTTCCGGCTATGATCCGGTACCTTAGAAACGATTTACCCAAAGAATGAGAGAAATGGAGAAAAATGCAAGTCATATTCTGGATATTCATACTCACAAGTCGGAGGAGGCTTCTCACGGCAGGGCGATTATCAACTATCAGTTGCCGGTAGGGGGCGCATTGTGCCTGTCGTCCTTCTATTCAGCTGGCATTCATCCCTGGCAACTGACAGAACGGGATGCGGAAGAACAGCTTGCGTATCTGCAGAAACTGCTTGTGGAAGAGCGGTTGGTGGCGGTAGGAGAGGCGGGGCTTGATAAGCTGACGGCTGCTCCGATGGAGCTTCAGGTCAGGATATTGGGAAAGCAGGTGGAATTGTCGGAAAAGTACCGGTTGCCGTTGATTATTCATTGTGTGAAGGCGATGGAGGAATTATTGGCGGTAAAGAAGGAGTTTCGACCGGTTCAACCCTGGATTTGGCATGGCTTTCGCGGAAAACCACAACAAGCAAGGCAGTTGATGGAAAATGGCATGTATCTTTCTTTCGGCGAGCATTATCCGGAACAGACAGTGAGGACGATGCCTGTCGACCGTATGTTTCTGGAGACGGATGATAGTCCGGTTGACATTGAGGAAGTGCTGCACCGGGTAGCAAGAACACGAGGCACGGATGTGGAAGAGTTGCGGCAGGCGATTCGGGAAAATATCCAAAAAGTCTTTTTTAGGCATTAAGAGTTGTATCTTCCGAGAAAGAGTCGTACTTTTGTCGCACATGGAATTGAAAGACAATAAAAACTTAATAAAAAGAGTAATACGATGAATTTTGTAGAAGAATTGAGATGGCGTGGCATGCTGCAGGACATCATGCCGGGAACGGAAGAGTTGCTGAACAAAGAGCAGGTGACTGCCTATTTGGGTATCGACCCGACTGCCGATTCACTACACATTGGTCACCTTTGTGGAGTGATGATCCTTCGTCATTTACAACGCTGCGGCCATAAACCGCTGGCACTCATCGGTGGCGCTACAGGTATGATTGGCGACCCTTCCGGAAAATCGGCAGAACGTAACCTGCTGAATGAGGAAACATTGCGTCACAATCAGGCATGTATCAAAGAACAGCTTGCCAAGTTTCTCGACTTCGAGTCGGATGTGCCTAACCGTGCTGAATTAGTGAACAACTATGACTGGATGAAAGAGTTTTCTTTCCTTGATTTTGTTCGCGAAGTGGGCAAACACATCACTGTAAACTATATGATGGCAAAGGACTCTGTAAAGCGTCGTCTGAACGGAGAAGCACGTGATGGATTGTCATTCACCGAATTTACTTATCAGCTGCTTCAAGGCTACGACTTCCTTCATCTGTATGAAACCAAGGGTTGTAAACTTCAGATGGGAGGCTCCGACCAGTGGGGAAATATCACTACCGGAGCGGAACTGATCCGCCGTACCAATGGGGGAGAGGTGTTCGCGCTGACTTGCCCGTTGATCACGAAAGCTGACGGCGGTAAATTTGGTAAAACCGAATCCGGAAATATCTGGCTGGACCCCCGCTATACGTCTCCATATAAGTTCTATCAGTTCTGGCTCAACGTGAGCGACTCTGATGCTGAACGCTATATCAAGATTTTCACTTCAATCGAGAAGGAAGAAATAGAAGCACTGGTTGCCGAACACCAGCAGGCTCCGCACTTGCGTGCTTTGCAGAAACGTCTGGCGAAGGAAGTGACTGTCATGGTTCATTCCGAAGCAGATTACAATGCAGCAGTAGATGCGTCTAATATCCTGTTCGGTAATGCTACTTCCGAATCGCTGCGTAAATTGGACGAAGATACGCTGCTGGCTGTATTCGAAGGGGTGCCTCAGTTCGAAATCTCTCGTGACGCTCTGGCGGAAGGAGTGAAGGCTGTTGACCTGTTTGTTGATAACGCGGCTGTATTTGCCTCGAAAGGTGAAATGCGTAAGCTGGTTCAGGGCGGTGGCGTATCGTTGAATAAAGAGAAACTGGAAGCCTTTGACCAGGTAATTACGACTGCTGACCTGCTTGACGAGAAATACCTGCTTGTTCAGCGTGGTAAAAAGAACTATTATCTGCTGATTGCGAAGTAAAATTCAGCAATTTGCAGGGTGGCAAAGTAAAAAAGTAAACGAAATATTTGGAGGTTTGCTCGCAAACCTCTATCTTTGCACCGCTTTTTAACAGAAAGCACTTATGTTTGTCCTATGGTGTAATGGTAGCACAACAGTTTTTGGTTCTGTTTGTCTAAGTTCGAATCTTGGTAGGACAACAAAAAGAGGCTCCGATAGTCATTGATTATCGGAGCTTTCTTTTTTTGTATCATTTTATATCGTCGAAATGGCTGTCAAACTATGCGTATGCCGGCTTGTTCTTTCAGAGAAAATATTTCTATTCTGTTAGGTGAAAAACTCCTTCGAAACGTATTATAGTTCGTTAAAAAGATGTACATTGCATCAATTCTGGACATTTTTGGTGGATAATTGGAACAAAATTGCAAGGTTAACCCGTTTTCTTTTACTATTTTTGCATCGTGTACGTAAACGACGTGCATTTGAGAAAGAGAGCTTATTCAATAACTATAAATAAATAAGGTATGAAAACGAACTATGAAATTCGCTATGCTGCGCATCCCGAGGATGCAAAAAGTTATGATACTGCAAGAATCCGTCGCGATTTCTTAATCGAAAAGATATTTGTTCCCAACGAAGTGAATATGGTGTACTCCATGTACGACCGTATGGTTGTAGGCGGCGCGCTTCCGGTAGGAGAGGTGCTGACACTCGAAGCGATTGACCCGCTGAAAGCTCCGTTCTTCCTGACCCGTCGTGAAATGGGTATTTACAATGTAGGCGGACCGGGCGTAGTGAAGGCCGGAGACGCGGTTTTCGAACTTGACTATAAAGAAGCCCTTTACCTTGGTTCGGGCGACCGTGTGGTGACGTTCGAAAGCAAAGACGCTTCCAATCCTGCCAAATTCTATTTCAACTCACTGACCGCACATCGCAACTACCCCGACCGTAAAGTGACGAAAGCGGATGCCGTAGTGGCTGAAATGGGCTCGCTGGAAGGTTCCAACCACCGTAACATCAATAAGATGCTGGTCAATCAGGTATTGCCCACCTGTCAGCTACAGATGGGTATGACGGAACTTGCTCCGGGAAGCGTATGGAACACGATGCCTGCACACGTGCACAGCCGTCGTATGGAGGCTTACTTCTACTTCGAAATCCCCGAAGAGCACGCTATCTGCCACTTTATGGGTGAGGTGGACGAAACTCGTCACGTATGGATGAAGGGCGATCAGGCGGTTCTGTCTCCCGAATGGTCGATCCATTCGGCTGCGGCTACCCATAACTATACCTTTATCTGGGGTATGGGCGGCGAGAATCTCGATTATGGCGATCAGGACTTCTCATTAATTACAGATTTAAAATAAACAACTACAATAGTTTTCATCATTTAATAACAAAAAATTATGAATCAGTATTTGAATTTTTCTTTGAAAGGTAAAGTGGCTCTCGTTACAGGTGCTTCTTACGGTATCGGTTTTGCTATCGCTTCTGCTTATGCAGAACAAGGCGCTACTGTTTGTTTTAACGACATCAACCAGGAGTTGGTGGACAAAGGCATGGCTGCTTATGCTGAAAAGGGAATTAAAGCTCACGGTTATGTATGCGACGTAACAGACGAACCGGCTGTTCAGGCAATGGTTGCTACTATCGAGAAAGAAGTAGGTACGATTGATATCCTTGTTAATAACGCCGGTATTATCCGCCGTGTTCCTATGCACGAAATGGAAGCTGCTGACTTCCGTCGTGTGATTGATATCGACTTGAACGCTCCGTTCATCGTTTCTAAGGCTGTGTTGCCTGCCATGATGAAGAAGCGTGCCGGTAAAATCATCAACATCTGCTCTATGATGTCTGAGCTGGGTCGTGAAACTGTATCGGCTTATGCTGCTGCCAAAGGTGGTCTGAAGATGTTGACTCGCAATATCTGCTCTGAATATGGTGAATACAACATTCAGTGTAACGGTATCGGTCCGGGTTATATCGCTACTCCGCAAACTGCTCCTCTGCGTGAGAAACAAGCAGACGGAAGCCGTCATCCATTCGATTCATTCATCTGCGCCAAGACTCCTGCCGGTCGTTGGTTGGATCCGGAAGAACTGACAGGTCCTGCTGTGTTCCTGGCTTCTGAGGCTTCTAACGCTGTAAACGGTCATATCCTTTACGTAGACGGTGGTATCCTTGCTTATATCGGAAAACAGCCGAAATAACGATAACAAGAAGTTGCTATAAGGTGATAGGGTGGTGAGGAGATTCCTTACCGCCTGTCACCTTATCGTTTTAATGCCCTTTCATTTTTTTACCTGATTCTATCCTTTTATTTGTTGTATAATTATGAAGAAGATATTTATTCTGGCTGCTGCTGCCTTGATGGGCTTTGTCTCTTGTGCCGACAGTAAGCAGTCGATGACGGTTACGGTAACCAATCCTCTGGCTTTAGAGCGCACGGATGAAATGGTGGAAGTTCCGATGGGTGACGTTGTAGCCAAACTGAAACTGGCTGATACGGCCCAGATTGTAGTACTTGGCGAAGACGGTCAGCAAGTGCCTTATCAAGTGACGTATGACGAGAAGGTTGTTTTCCCGGCTACGGTGAAAGCAAACGGTACGGCTACTTATACGATTCAGTCCGGTACTCCCGATCCTTATAATGTGGTTGCCTGCGGACGTTATTATTCCGAGCGCCTGGACGACGTGGCGTGGGAAAATGACTTGGGCGGATACCGTGCCTATGGCCCCGCTTTGCAGAAGCGGGGAGAACGTGGCTTCGGTTACGACCTCTTTACGAAGTATAACACCACAGAACCGATTTTGGAGAGTCTTTACGCAGAAGAACTGGATAAGGAAAAGCGTGCCAAGATAGCTGAACTGAAGAAAACAGATCCTAAAGCAGCTGCCGAACTGCAAAACGCTATCTCTTACCACATCGACCATGGTTATGGAATGGATTGTTACGCTGTGGGTCCTACGCTCGGCTGCGGTACAGCTGCTCTGATGGCAGGAGATACGATTATCTATCCTTACTGCTATCGCACGCAGGAAATTCTTGATAACGGCCCCTTACGCTTCACTGTGAAGCTGGAATTTAATCCGCTGACTGTCCGTGGAGATTCTAACGTAGTAGAGACGCGTGTGATTACATTGGATGCCGGCTCATACCTCAACAAAGCAGTTATCTCGTACACCAATCTGAAAGAAGCGATGCCTGTGACTACCGGACTTGTTCTTCGTGAGCCGGACGGTAAGGTTGTGGCTGATGCTGCCAATGGCTATATTACTTATGTAGATCCTACGACTGACCGAAGCGGAGGAAACGGAAAGATATTTGTTGGTGCTGCATTTCCTGCACAAGTGAAAGAGGCTAAAGTTGTTCTTTTCGAAGAAAAGGAAAAGAAGGAGCGTGGCGGCGCTGACGGTCATGTGCTGGCAATCAGCGAGTATGAACCGGGTTCGGAATATACTTATTATTGGGGATCTGCCTGGGATAAAGCTGTTATCAAGACGGTTGATGCCTGGAATGCGTATATGGCTGAGTATGCACAGAAGGTGCGCACACCGTTGACGGTGGCTTACTAAGGAATAGAATGTTTGTAATCTATCCTCACAGTTCGCTCGATAAGGAGCGACTGCGAGGATAGATTTTTTAATTACTGCTAATTGACGAAATTGATATCTATATTATATTTCCATTTATAAGCAAAGTAAGCGTGACCGGTTGGGGTATTCATATATCCAAAACTAAATTCTTTGTCTTCAAATTTGAGAGTAACCTTCTCTGTTTTTGGAGTAGGCGAGTTGAAAGTGAACTCTATGGTTTTATCGTTATATGTATAATCAAAAGCCGGAGAAAACAATACATTAGTAGGGGTTTTATCATTTAAACTAAAAGGAAGTGTCAGCATTTTGGCATGCCCTATACCATCGTTGTTCCATTGGATAGAAACATCCACCTCTATATATTTAACATATTGATCCGAAGGAGGGATTGGAGGGCCTTCAGGATAAGTAGATGTTTGTGCAAATGTGCTTGTAAATCCTAGGAACAGTAACATACAAAAAAATACTAGCTGTTTCATAATACTGTAGTTTTAGTTAGACATAAGGTGAATTGTTTGGTGATGGCTAAAGATAAGAAAAAAAGTGTAATGTAACTATTCTTTTCTGAGAAAAATTGTATTTAGTGTAGATTACTATTATTGGAAACTAGTTTCCTTCTTCTTTTATCTATAGTGGTTCTATCTGTAGGTAATTGACTATGTTTTTTCGTATCAGCTACAAGGTGTGTTGTTGTGAAGTAGTGTAATATTTATAAGAAAAGGTAACAGTTTTGCTATGACATCTATCAATGTTTGAAATAAGATATATTGCATTGGTAGAACATGGGTATATCATAATAAAGAATATTTTGGGGATATTTCTATATGAATATTGTAAAAGTATATAAGATAATGTTTAGGCAATATCTGTTTATTGCCCTGTATTCTTTTAATAAGTTTGGAACTTTTGATTAAATAATTATTTAAAATGGGGTATACCTCACGGTACGCCCCATTTCAAGACAATTAATGTAAAGCTAAATCTAGAGGTTTGGAAAACTAGAAATTAGCAAAAGAAGAAGCGCACTCGCTTTCTAGTAATATGCAATGCATTTACTGTTCATTTGGCCAACGAACTTCAAATGGAACTAACATAAAGTAATTGCTAGCGAGATCATTGTCCTGTAATTGTATCACAGATGGATTCTTAGGATTATCTGCTGTTAGAGTAAATGTTTTCTTTTCTCCATTCAGTGAGCCAATCATTTTCAGAATATCACTTACACCAGCATTTACATAGGCTATTCCTAGTTGATCTGTTCTTCCTTCTAGTTGTAACCAAATATGATTATCGTCTACTGTACCATATGTATAGGATACAATAGATCTTGCAAATGTTGAAGGAGTGTCAAGTGGTGCAAAACAGAATCCGTATAATCCTGAATATACTCCCATATGAGCCCAGTAAATATCATAATAACCATTGGGATCTGCATATAACTTGTTGATAGCTGACGTCCACAAGCCCTTACCGTAATCACTCATTAGACTCTTTGCAAAATACCATTTACCACTAAAGAAGAGTTCACTCAACGCAGGCCATGTGTCATGCATTGTAGCGCCTGTCGCTTCATCAGTAAAAGTAAGTACCATATTTTCGTCTTCACCTACATATTTCATGCCTGTAATCTCTTTTCCTCCGATTTGTAGAGGTTTATAGAATGCAATGCCGTCTGTTGTCACACGGAAGGAAGCGGTAGCTGCTTCATAACTTTCTTCTCCTGGGTAGGAGAATAGCAGCGTACGATAATTCATGGTAGCTGTTGCTTTTATATCCCCCATTGTAAAATTGAAAGAAGCTCCTGCAGAATTCATTATGTTTGCCATATCAATATACTTCTGCATCAGATCAGTCCAACTTATATCCGTAGCAATCGGGGTCATAATGATGGTATTTCCGGTTTTCTTTCCCTTTAGATATACTTTCTCAGCAGTAGCTTCTACTACCATAAATTCATAATCACCTCCCATACCACTGTCAACAGGACCGATTCCATCTGGATTACTCGGGTCGGAGAAATAGTGGAATAAAGAATTGTGGGTGTTAAAGGTCAATACTGGGCCGCTATCCGGAATCAATTCATACATACTTGTTTCCGTTTGGTCAGCTTTGCCTAATTCGGAGGCAACTGTAACGGAGTTGTTTTCTCCAAATTTTACAAACATTGTATATCCTCCATAAGATTGCTCTTTTTCAGGAAAATATTCCATTATCCAGCCGTTGGTTGCTCCCATCAATACTTGTTGGTCTTGCATTAGCCGTTCTTCCATACGTTGGGAAGCCGGTTTGTCAAAAATATCATCGTCGTCCTTAAAGCATGATTGAAATATTAAGGGCAATGCTAGTAATAAAAGATAGTATATTTTCTTCATAATTTGTTCGGATTAAAGTTCATTTAAGTCGAGTTCTCCTATTCTTTCTTGATGATCAAGCACTGTATCGCGCAATACATCAAGGTCAATGTTCCATGTGTCAAGCATGTAATTATATACAATTTCGAATTTGGAATTAATAATGGGGGCTCCGGTAGTACCTGCCGTTTTCAGGCGTGCTGCCCAAGTGGCCTCTGTGTTTGTTACATAAGTGGCTATCAGTTCCACAAAATCCTCATCTACGGCACTTGAAGCATATGGAGTAATAAAACCTGCTTTCAAGGCTGCAGCATCGGCTGCACTGCCGCTTCCCCATGCAGAACTCCAGCTGTCCTTTACATATTCACTTCCACTGATTTCTTTGAAAGCAGTGGGATATGGACGGGTTTGATGGAGGATATGTGCGAACTCGTGGTGGATTGTTTTAAAATAATAATAGTTTAAATCAGCCACGTTAAGTACATTTATGTTATTTACGTTATAAAGTGTAATTTTCAATCCCCCTTCGGCTGTACCTAAAATCATGTCACCATTGTTTTTGTAAGCAGGAGAACCTACCAAATGAATCATTTTG
>NZ_KV804412.1:197894-370041 GCF_001811315.1 Bacteroides sp. HMSC067B03
AAGCAGGAGAACCTACCAAATGAATCATTTTGGGGAAATAATCACGGATAAATTCTTTACTTCCTGTTACCTCGTCATAAACATTGAGACAGAGGAACTCAACTAATTTAGCAAGTTGTACAGATTTTGTGTAGTCAGCAGGAATTAAATTATAGTCACGATCGGACTCAATATCTTCCATGCGATATTTAAAGTCTATGTTATAAGGAGTTACATAGTGTTTTACAATCCAACGATCGAAATCGTTTTCAACGCGCTGTGCTTCAGTAATAACGCTCTCACTGTTCAAGTCATCTTCTGAACAGGATACGAAGAGTGCGGCAAACAGCACAACTATAAAAATATAAATTTTATTTTTCTTCATTGTCTTTACTTCTTTTAGATGTAATACATTATTTCAATACTGAATCTTTTATCTTGGGTTTGGGGTAATACCGGCAGAGATAACATCAGTAGGGATTTGTAATGCACAACGGTTATCACGTACTTTCAACATATCTCCAATGGTGACAGGTTTCCCGCTTTGCATTGTACGACGGTAGATTTCGATGCCGTAACGTTTTATGTCAAACCAACGTAGTCCAGTGAATAGTGTTTCGTAACGCCGGGCGTAAAGCAAAAATTGTAAATATGCCTCTTGTTGTCCCTCTTCAATAGTAAATTCTGGATTTAGTTTTTTCTTAGGTGTAGGTGCATTAGGTGTATAATACTCATAGCTAGCTACCCAGTTCTCTATAGCCTCTTTCGTAAGTGTATACGGACCATTGATTGTATTATTTACCCATGTTTGAAGATCTGCCAGTGCTTTATCATATTCCTTGAGCAAGATATATGCTTCGGCGCGTGCCAACAGTGTTTCTTCAGCAGTAAAGGCTGCATAAACAGTTCTCGCATATCCGGTTTGCGCTACAGGGTCAGTATATTCTATCAAATATGGAAAACGAGGTACTAGTGTTTTGTCAAAATTGGTTCCAGTGGATGCCCAAGGATAGAATTTATACACTTTATTTGCAAACGGTCCCCATGGGCCACGGCTCATAAGGGTTTCTGTTTGTGCTAAATATGCTCCGTGTGCATAGCGAGACCCAGTATAATAAGAAGTAAATACTAATCCGAGTTGAGAATATGCAGTTTGCAATAGATAATTAGCTTTCACGTTTGCACTTACATATTGTTCGCATACTTTACTGAATGGATCTTTAGGTAGTGCATCTAGTGCGGCATAGTCACGAAGTTGTCCGGCAGGTGAAGAACCAAGTGCTTTTGTTGCACAGTCTATTGCGTCTTGCCATCTTTGATAATAAAGATAGAAACGAGTAGCAAAGGCGTAAGCTGCTTTCATATTAAAGTGATATTTAGGTACAGTATAGATTTCATCACTAATTAGTGGCAAGCCTTCTTTTAAGTCTTTTTCTATCTTCTCGTATACTTCAGCTACAGTGTTGCGTTCATATTTCGGGTCAAGTTCTGTTTCAGGTACCTCCATGTAAGTAATTCCCAAATCTGTTGCGGCATTTGCTTTTGTGTAATGCTGAGCAAATGTGTTGACGAGGATGAAGTGAGAATAGGCACGGCATATTAATGCTTCGCCTTTTGCCGCTTTTAAGGCTGACGTTTCTTCCATCTCAGCGATAGACGCCAGTGCTTGATTGGCTACAGCTATAGCATTGTAGCAGCCTTCCCAGATCCGGGAAGGGTCTTCGTTGTCTGCTTCAGTAATCACCTGCCAATTGTAAATCTGTTCCATAAAACGGTCGCCATAGGGATTTGATTCTCCGAAATCATCCACGTTATCTGTTCCTAGTTCCGTACAGAAAATATAGTCAGTTTCCGGATAGGCAGATACTAATAAACTGATGATTTTTGATTCGCTGTCCAGTTCGGCACGGTTATCAGGCATTTCGTCCAAGTAATCTTTGCACGAAGTAGCGGTCAGTATACCTGCCACAGCTAAAAATGTCAGTAATATATTTCTTTTTTTCATAACTTTTTTTGTTTTTTTACAGCAATCTATCTATTAAAATCCAACTCTCAATGTCAGCGTGAATTGTTTAGGTACGGGAGCTGCTACACCACCGGTGTTAAAGAATTCTGGGTCTTGTCCGTTCAGCTTCTTGTCGGCATAAAGCAGGAAGAGGTTGGTAGCCTGTAGTTTTAGTGAAAGGTTGGCTAAGTTCCATTTGCTTATCAAATCTTTAGGAAAGTCGTATGCTAGAGAGATTTCCTTCATACGGATAAAGTCACCTTTTGCTATACGTGCCGTTGAATAGTTATAAGAGTTGTATGCCACAGATAGATTGCGGTCATTCTTCTCTTGACGTACACTGGCAATTACAGGTATATCAGTATATTTCTCATCGCCTGGTACTACCCAGCGGTTACGAAATTCTTTTGGCATGGCGGTAAGGTCAGTATATTTTTTCTTGAATACCGGGTCAAGGCGAATTACGTTTCCAAACGAATATGTAATGAACAGGTTCAGACGGAAGTTTTTGTAGGTAAATGTATTACCTAAACTACCAATATCTGTCGGGTCTGCTGAACCGGAATATTGAAGAAAGTCTGTATGTTCACGATCTTGGAAGTATA
Source organism: Bacteroides sp. HMSC067B03 (assembly GCF_001811315.1). Classification (NCBI taxonomy): domain Bacteria; kingdom Pseudomonadati; phylum Bacteroidota; class Bacteroidia; order Bacteroidales; family Bacteroidaceae; genus Bacteroides; species Bacteroides sp. HMSC067B03. The sequence continues at coordinate 200,484 of NZ_KV804412.1, forward strand.
TATCAGATATACTGATGTTTCCATTCTGATCTTGGAAGGTGGGAAGTCCTTCTTCATTTAGTCCCATAAAAGGAATAGAAAAAATGGAACGTACAGGATAGCCTTCAACAGCAAATCCATTACCGGAAACGAGATCAATAATACGTTTTTTTCCGCCCTGCAATTCGGTGACTTCATTTTTGTTGTGTGAGTAGATGAAATCTGTAGACCAGGTGAAATCTTTGGTCACAATATTTCGGGTAGAAATAGAGAGCTCAAATCCACTGGATTTCATGGAAGCTACGTTTCCATATTTTTCGATTTCTCCACCTAGGCCTTGTGTTGTGATAATACCTATTAAATCATAGTTATTACGTTTATACCAGTCGGCAGTTACATTGATGCGGTTATCAAGGAAACCGAGGTCAGCACCAATATTAAGCTCATGCTTTTTTTCGTAGGTTAATGCACCGTTTTCAAGGTTCTTGATATAGAGAGCTGATTCTGTAACACCGCTTGATGGACGCCATGGGTTTCGGGAACTAATAACTACGCGTGAGTTGGTTACATTGCTTGGTCCACGGTCTGCAGTAAGGCTATATGATGCCTTTAGTGTGAGGTGGGACATGGCTGGTTGTAGTGCTTTAAAGAACTCTTCTTCATGTGCATTCCATGCGCCAGACACATTCCATGTAGGTAACCAGCGGGAAGAAGTGCTTCGCCCTAGTTTATTGGAACCTTCGTATCGAATTGTTCCATTAAGTGTATAACGTCCTTTATAAGAATAGGTACCGTTAGCGAAAAATGCGACATCGCGTGCATGGGTGTTATCCATCGTGAAATAATCTGAGTTTTCTTCTTTACTCTTTTTGAATACTTCATATGCGTAAAAAGGTATTTCCCCCATTGTATATTGCATACCCCAGCCACGGTTCCATGTTTTACGGCGGTCAATAGAATTGACTTCCATACCACCATAGAGGTTCATGATATGAATTTCATTAAATACTGTGTTATAAGCAGCTGATGCACGGAAGTCATAAGCCAACATTCGGTAGTCGGTACGCTCGTAGATACCCCCTTGTGGCAATACTGTAATGGGGACTGCATACGGATTGTCCGGATCTGTATAAAGGAAAGGGTTATTATCACGTATATGTGTAGTGGGCATTGCACGATAAGCCAGCGCTTGATTGGAATAATCAGTGATGGTGTGCTCCTGTGAGGTGGCCTGATATTTCACTGCTCCCAAAGCTGCCAGTTCCAGTCCTTTGACGGGTTTCCATTTCATTTCTCCTTGAAATTTCAAGTCAACTACATTGATGTCCAGGTAATTGTTTTCCAATTCATTGAAAATATTGAAATCAGCATAATTACGTGTGTAGATTTCTGTCGGATCAAGTGCGCGTGAAGTGTTTAGTGCATAAGAATATGGGTTGATGTCAAAGTCACGTTTTACTTCTCCGTTCACGGCATCGATTTCTGATGAGAGTGTTCCCGGTGCCCGCTGTTTGCGATAAGAAGCACTGGAAATTAAGTTCATCGATAGGTTTTTTAGGACATTGTAAGTAGCATTCAGGTTGGCTGTGTAACGATTTACTTCACTTTGACGTGACCATCCCGGATCGACCAATGCACTAAGAGAAGCATAGTAATTTGCTTTCTCATTACCAGAAGTAATGCTGACTGAGTGTGTTTGCATTACGTTGCTTTGGAAGAGCTCGTCAAACCAGTTTGTATTACGATATTCTGCATCACGGAGATAAGCGTTACGACTAGCTTCTGTATTCAGCAATGTACTATTAGATATTTTCTGATACATTTTCCCGTATACACCGCTTTCACTGGCATTAGCCAGATCGGCGTAAGTAAGCCATCCTTTCTGTTGCATTTCTTGATAAACAGCCATCTGGTCTTGCGAATTCATAATGTTGAATTCTGAATAATGGGGTTTCATGCGGTAGGTGAATTCTCCAGTGTAGCTGATGCGATTCATTCCTGCCTTCCCTTTTTTAGTGGTGACTACGATCACACCTGCCATAGCGCGTGCGCCATAGATTGAGGTGGCTGAACCGTCTTTTAATATCTGAAAGCTTTCAATATCGTCCGAGTTTAGTCCTGCAATGGCAGAACTGATTAGTGTAGTGGCATCTCCTGACGAAAGTTGATCGGCACTAACGTCTACAACATCTTCCATGATTACGCCATCTACTACCCATAGGGGTTTGGAGCTACCGTAGATGGAGGTAGCACCACGGACACGAATTTTGGGAGCGGTACCAAATGTACCGGAAACATTCTGTACAGATACTCCGGCTGCACGGCCTTCAAGTCCACGGCTGATTTCGGGAAGTCCGTCTAACTTTACATTATCTGCGGTTAAGTTGGCAGCTGCACCCGTGAAGAGACGTTTATCTACTTTTGTCATACCGGTAACAACAACTTCCTCAAGCACTTCCGAATCTGCTTTCATAACAATTTTCATCAGATCAGGTTTGATAGCGACCTCTTGGGTTTGCATACCAATAAATGATATTTTCAAAGTTCTAGAAGAACTTGGTACTTTATCTATGGTGAACTTACCATCAATATCGGTAACTGTTCCCATCGTTGTACCTTTCACTAACACGGATGCTCCCACAACAGGCTGATCATCTTCCTCAGAAATGACGACACCTGTCACCTTTTTAGGTGTTTGGGCAATCACTAGGCCTATGCTTGCCAGCAGGCAGGCCAATAACAGCATTAATTTTCTTTTCATAAACACGCTTTATTATTAATAATTAATAATCCGCTTATTTTATAAGTGCGATTTTACAAATATAAGCATATATTTATAAACGCAAAACAATATATCAAAAAATATTTGAAATTACTTGTATATTCATATTGATAGCAGTGATTCTAGTTTATGTATAAAGATATATCATTAAGGCAATTTTATTCATATTTTATTGGAATAACAAGCGGTAATATTATCAATATGTCACTTTATTCGTCTATTATTAATTGTTTAAGACTGTCAATGATAGAAAAAATATACTATTTCCGGACAATTTGTATAAAAAACGTTTATTACACAGTATGTACATATTTATTTGTTATATCGAAAGGGTGAAATATATAAAGTTCTTCTAGAACTTTGAAAGTTAGCTACATTGGAATGAAAACACAGGAAATTCCTATTAAATCTGGAACAATAAGAATCATATTAAAACCTGATGCCGAGGTCTTGGAAGAAGTTGTAGTGACCGGTATGCAGAAGATGGATAAACGTCTCTTTACAGGAGCGGCTACGAAAATATCTGCAGAGAATGCAAAAATGGATGGTTTGGCTGACGTTAGTCGTGCGCTTGAGGGGCGTGCTGCTGGCGTAAGCGTACAGAATGTCTCCGGTACATTTGGTACAGCTCCTAAAATTCGTGTTCGTGGTGCTACCTCTATCTATGGTAGTTCCAAGCCTCTGTGGGTAGTAGATGGCGTAATCATGGAAGATGTGACAGAAGTAGGTGCAGATCAACTTTCTTCCGGAGATGCGCAAACTTTGATTAGTTCTGCTATTGCGGGTTTGAATGCGGATGATATCGAAAGCTTCCAGATATTGAAAGATGGTTCTGCTACCTCTATATATGGTGCACGTGCGATGGCAGGGGTAATCGTTGTTACAACCAAGAAAGGAAAATCTGGCACAAATAAGATTAATTATACCGGAGAGTTTACTATGCGCATGAAGCCGAGCTATAGTAATTTCAATATTATGAACTCTCAAGAGCAAATGAGCGTGTATCGAGATTTAGAGGCGGCAGGCTATCTGAATTTTTCTGATTTATATCGCGCTTCTAAAAGTGGTGTATATGGAAAAATGTATCATTTGATTAATCAATATGATGCGACGAGCGGAATTTTCGGGTTGGAAAATACGCTCGAGGCACGAAACGGGTTTTTACAGCAGGCCGAATATAATAATACAGATTGGTTTGATTTGTTATTTAGTAATAGCATCTCTCAAAATCATGCTGTCAGTATGTCGACGGGTACAGAAAAGGCATCGTACTATACTTCATTGAGTGTTATGAGTGATCCGGGATGGAGTAAAAGAAGTAAGGTGTCAAGATACACAGCAAACGTCAATGCTTTATATAATATTTCCAAGCAGGTCTCATTGAATCTGATAGGTAATGCCTCTTATCGTAAACAGGAGGCGCCGGGAACCTTGGGCTCGCAATCTGACCCTGTGAACGGAGAGGTAAAGCGTGATTTTGATATTAATCCATATTCTTATGCATTGAACAGTTCGCGTACATTGGACCCTAATGAATATTATGTACGTAATTATGCACCATTCAATATATTTAATGAACTGGATAATAATTATATGGATTTGCATGTAGTTGATTTGAAGTTTCAGGGGGAACTGAAATGGAAACCCATTAAAAAGTTGGAGCTTTCAGCTTTAGGTGCCTATAAATATTCTACTACTACACAAAACCATTATGTAAAAGACTACTCTAACCAGGCATGGGCATACAGAGCGATGGATGATGCAACCATGCAAAAAGCTAATCCGTGGTTGTATACTGATCCGGATAAAATAAATACTTTGCCGGAATCAGTTCTGCCGGTAGGAGGTTTTTATCGTGAAACAAAATATGGTATGAACAGCTACGATTTTCGTGGAACTGCAAGTTACAATGATGTTTTTAACGAAGATCACATCTTAAATATATTTGCTGGTATGGAGTTGAACGCTACGGATCGTAGTAAAACGTGGTTTAATGGTGTGGGAACACAATATGGGATGGGAACATTGGCAGCTTATGATTATCTTTACTTTAAACAAGGGAATGAAGAAAACACAGCTTATTATACTATCGATGAGACCCGCTCTCGTGAAATAGCCTTTTTTGGAACTGCCACTTATTCTTATCAGGGGAAATATACATTGAATGGTACTCTCCGTTATGAAGGTTCTAATAAACTGGGTAAAAGTCGTTCTGCACGTTGGTTGCCAACATGGAATATTTCCGGTGCATGGAATGCGCATGAGGAAAAATGGTTTGAAGGGTTGCAACCTACACTTTCTCATGCTACATTAAAAGCCTCCTATTCATTGACTGCCGATAGAGGCCCTGCTAACGTCAGTAATTCTTATGTGATTATCAATAGTTATAATCCGTGGCGACCTAGTTCTGGGGTACAGGAATCCGGATTACAGATTAAAGAAATTCAGAATAATAACCTGACTTATGAGAAAAAGCATGAATTGAATCTGGGAATCGACTTAGGTTTTTGGGACAACCGTGTTAATATCGCTTTAGACTGGTATAAACGTAATAACTACGATTTGATAGGCATTACCAATACTCAGGGCGTAGGAGGTCAGATTGCAAAGTATGCTAATCTTGCCAGCATGAGATCTCATGGAGTTGAGTTTACTTTGTCTACTCGCAATATTGTTGGTAAGGACTTCAAGTGGAATACAGACTTCATTTTCTCTAAAGCAAAAAATAAAGTGACGGATCTTCAATCTAACTCTACTGTTATGGAATTGATTTCGGGCAATGGTTTTGCCATGGAAGGATATCCGGTTAGAGGTCTTTTCTCTATGGATTTTAGAGGTTTGAACGAGGAAGGTGTTCCGACTTTTATCAATGAGAATGGGGAGCTGACTACAAGTGATATTGAATTTCAGGAGCGTGATAAGAAGTCACACCTGGTTTATGAAGGACCTACAGATCCAACGATTACAGGTAGTTTTGGCAATATATTCATCTATAAGAGTCTGAAACTGAATGTATTCATTACTTATTCGTTTGGAAACGTAGTTCGTCTTGACCCGGCATTCCACAATAAGTATTCGGACTTGGATGCTACCCCCAAAGAGTTTAAAAATCGCTGGGTGAATTCTGGTGAAGAAAAATACACAACTATTCCGGTTATAGCAGATAAGCGTATGAATACGCAAGATACTCATTTAAGCCGTGCTTATAATGCATATAATTTTTCCTCCGAACGTGTAGCAAAAGGAGACTTTATTAGAATGAAGGAAATTTCATTATCATATGATTTTCCGAAACAATGGATGAGCCATTTAGGATTATCGACCGCTTCATTAAAGTTGCAGGCTACAAACTTATTTTTGATTTATTCGGATGATAAGTTGAATGGTCAGGACCCCGAATTTTTTAATACAGGTGGTGTGGCCGTACCTATGCCTAAGCAGTTTACTTTGACATTAAGATTAGGAATTTAATAGAATATGCATTATGAAAAAGAATATAATAACACTAACCTTTATAACTTCGCTTTTCGCGCTTGCGTCCTGTAGCGATTTTTTGGATACGGTGCCTGATAATCGTATTGATATTGATGGTGCTGATAAGTTTGCTCCTCTGTTGGTTTCCGCTTATCCGACAAAGTTACCTATGCTGATGGGTGAAATGTCTTCGGATAATGTTATGGATAATGGAGCGCAGTTTGATGATATGTTATTGCAGGAGCAGCTCTATTTGTGGGAAGATCCCACAGGCAATGACGATGATTCTCCTTATGGGCTGTGGGAAGCATGTTATAATGCTATTGCTTCTGCCAATCAGGCATTGGAAGGTATGGATGCTCTGGGTAATCCTGATAATGTCAAGGCCCAGCGTGGTGAGGCATTAATATGCAGGGCTTATTCGCATTTTCTGCTAGCCAATATCTTCTGTATGCCTTATAATCCCCAGACTGCAGATCAGCATTTGGGAATTCCTTATTGCAAAACGACAGAGAAAGAAGTTTTTGTTAATTATGAGAGAGGTACATTAGCTCAAACTTACGAACAGATAGCAGCCGATATTGAAGAAGGGTTGCCATTAATTAGTGACGCTTCATATAGTGTGCTTAAGTACCATTTTAATAAAAAGGCGGCAAATGCATTCGCTGCGCGTTTTTATCTTTACTATCAGAAATGGGATCAGGTAATAGAATGTGCAGACCGGGTCATTGGAAATAATCCCGGAACTTCCTTGCGTCATTGGGAAGAAGATTTTGGAGAATTGTCTTTAGTCTCTGATGTCGTTTCACAATATACGTCAGAAAAGAAAGTTGCAAACTTATTAATCTCTACGGCCTTCTCGGAATCAGGATATGTGACTGGTCCTTGGGATATATATAAGCGTTATGGTCATGGGCAAGAAATCTATAAACATCAGACAATAGATACTTATGGTCCTTGGAGTGTAAGAGGCGGATTGATGATGGCGAATTTTATCATATCAGTTCTTCAAAAAAATCCGTTCCCTAAAATTACTACATTCTTTGAATATACAGATAAGGCGAATAATATTGGTTATGCCCATACAGTTGTTGTTCCTTTTACCACAGATGAAACTATTTTATGCCGTGCAGAGGCCTATGTATTGAGTTCGCAGCACAATTACGAAAAAGCTTTGGAGGATATCAATAATTGGATTGTGTATCATAGTGTAATCAGTGAGGATGAAGGTGCTGACTTAACTCTTGAAGCTCTGAACAGTTTTTATGATGCTCTTCCATATGAACCGGCTTTAGTAAATACTGTTGCTGACAGAAGTTTGAAGAAGAAATTAAATCCTGAAGGTTTTACAGTCAATGCTGGAACAGAGGAGAATCTCATCCAGTTAATACTTCAATTGCGTCGTTTGGAGGGGCTGCAGGAAGGGCTTCGATGGTATGATTTGAAGAGATATGGAATTGAATTCTCTCATAATCGTGCTGGAAATGTTCCCATTGTTCTGACTAAAGATGATCCAAGACGCGCTATTCAGTTGCCGCCGGATGTGATTAATGCCGGAATGAAAGCTAATCCTAGAAACTAGTAAAAAATAGAAAGTATGAAATATATAAAATACATTGCGTTAGCAGCCTTCTTCGCGTATGGAGTGTGCTCCTGTAGTGAAGATAGTTTGGATGATCAGAGTGTATTTAGCACCGAGGCTCCACAAAGAAATGAATTTGATATATGGTTATTGAACAACTATGTATATCCTTATAATATCGACTTCAAATACCGTATGGAGGATAAAGAATCAGATCATGATTATAACCTGACTCCTGCGGATTATGATAAGTCTGTAGCCATGGCCAAATTGGTTAAATTTTTATGGATTGATGCATATACAGAAGTAATGGGAGATCGTACTTTTATATGTACCCTTGGTCCCAAAATGATTCATTTGGTAGGTTCTCCTGCTTACGATGAGGGGCAGATTACATTAGGTACGGCAGAAGGAGGATTGAAGGTGACTTTGTATAATGTAAATACGCTTGATCCTCATAACCCGGATATTGAAGTTCTGAACTTTTGGTACTTCAAGACCATGCATCATGAATTTACTCACATTCTGCATCAGACCGTTGAGTTTCCTAAAGAATTCTATGAAGTCTCAACAGGAAGATATACAGGAGCAGGTTGGGTAAATATTACGGATGAGAAAGCCTTGAAAAGAGGGTTTATAACAAATTATGCAAGTACTGAAGTTCATGAAGATTTTGCAGAAACCGTAGCTAATTATGTTACTCATGATGAGGCCTGGTGGCAACAGCAACTGAGTATTGCAGGTGACGGTGCTTCTTATATCGATCAGAAACTGGAACTAGCCAAATCTTATATGACAGAAACCTGGAATATTGATTTGGAAAGTCTGCGTGATATTGTACAACGCCGTTCTTCTGAGGTGGTGAGACTGGATTTGACAAACTTAAATGATTAGAGTTATGAGAAAAATATATAGTATTTGGTTTTTATTGGCTCTGCTGGCTTTTGCGGCATGTTCCCCGGAGGAAGACGATTTGTTTGATAAATCAGCGGCTGAACGAATAGATGAGGCTATTAAGCAAGATTTGTCCGTGTTGCGTGGAGCAAAGAACGGATGGGTAATGGAATATTATCCTTCTCCGACAAAGATGTATGGTGGATATACATTCTTGGTTTCTTTCGGTGAAGATGGGAAAGCGAATGTGATGTGTGATTTCTTTGCGGATGGCGAAGGAGTAAAAAGTGAATATGAAGTAAAGCAAAGTGCCGGTGTAATGCTGACTTTTGATACTTACAATGAAATCTTTCATTTCTTTTCTGAACCTTCCAATTATTTGGGTATAGGCGAACAAGGCGAGGGGATGGAAGGCGATTATGAATTCTTGATTCTGGAATGTACGCCTGAGAAAGTCGTACTTAAAGGTAAGAAAACAGGTAATAAAATGCTAATGACCCCATTGCCGGAGAATGAGGAATGGGCACACTATATGGGAACTGTGAAGCAAATAGCTAAAGAGGCTTATCCTGCTTTGTATGATGTCAAAGTTGGAGAGAATGTTGAGTATGCTGTGACGCAACGATATCATAAGTTTGTATTAGTCAATAAAGATGGCAGTGAGAAGGATCTTCCTTTTGTATATACAGTGGAAGGTATCAAATTCTCCGAACCTGTGACGATCGGCGGACAAGATGTGCAATCTTTGGTTTGGGACAGTGAAACGATGGCTTATGCTAATAATAATATCCGTATTGTAGCGCAGGAGCTTCCGGCTGGTTACAAAAAGTATGAGGAACTCTTGGGAGAATATATCTTTGTATATGGTGACGGAAATGATTCGGCTCCTGTACTTCTTCGGGAGGAATTATTTAATCATAGTTTTATAATGGAAGGCTTTCCGATGGACATCCGGATTGTTTTCAAAGCAGATAAAGGAGTTATAGGCATAGAGTCACAGCCTTTGGAAGGTAGTGTGTATTTATGCCCTTGGGCTCTTGGCGCATCAGGTTCTGGTCCTTTGACTAATATGTCAGGGACAGGTATGGTAGGGCAAAACTTGTCAAATGGTAGCATTTTACTAAAAGATAATGGAGTATGGGGAAATGTGGCTGACTCTTTCATTGCTTATGATTTAGCCTCTGGATCATCTATATTCCAAATTGCTTATGTAGTAGGAATGATAAAACAGTAAATCGGTGATTATGAATAAGATATTGTATACTTTGTTGGCTATACTCTGTATTGGGGTATCAGCTTGTAGTGACGACGACGCTGTTGAAGTTGCTTCATTGAATATTGTGCAGTCCACTGTTGATTTTAGTGCAGCGGGGGGAGAGGGCTTTATAACGTTAGAAAATGGAAATGATAATTTGGAAGTCTTATCTAATATGGAGTGGTGCAGTATTAAAAGTGTGACAAGTGATAAGATCACATTTAATGTTGCTTTAAATAATGATCTTGTTACAAGAGCTGCTGCAATAACTGTGAAATTGGGTGGAGAGATGAAGAGAGTCAGCATTACTCAATCTGGGGTAATTGCTAAATATGCTTCAGATACCTTCTATCGTTATTCTGAGAATGTAGCTTTTTCAAGAACCATAAATTTCACCAGTACTTTGCCGGTATCTGTGTCCATTAATTCTGATGCTCAGGATTGGCTCTCATACACAAATGCTGAGGGTGGCTATGTATTTACCGGTACGGCAAATGATACCGGGAGTGCACGTTTGGGTAAGGCTACTATTTCATCCGGTAGCACTTCGGTAGACTATTATTTCTATCAATATGGTATAGATGATCTGTTGGGGCAATATGCAGGAGCTATTCAAGTCTATTCGGATGTTTTTGGCCTTGATGGTGCTCTTCCGCTTGAAGATAACACTTTAATTACTAGTAGTGTAACTGGTGATGGGACCTATTTGATACAGTTGCCGATGTTGAATTTGTTGGGTGCAGTCTTAAAGATGACTGCCACTTATCGAAATGGCGCATTCGTTATAACGACTCCACAGCAGCAAGCTTATCAGATATCGGCTGGGTATGGTTCTATTATAGCTAAATCGGATGATGGACTATATTTGCAGGCATCTATTTTAATTGCTCCCACATTATTGTCTAATGGGCGAATAGGACTGGCTTATGGGTCCGATGTCTATCCAATTCTGGGATTGTTTAAGAATAGAGTACCTACGGCTAATAATTATACGGGATATTCTATCGATTTCCCTGTTCTTTTAATGCAAAAGGTTGTCCAATAATATAAGATATCAAACATACATGGATAGCTGATTGAGCTTAGCTATTCATTAATTAATAAGAGTTGCTTTCTTCGGGGAGGCAACTCTTGTTAGTTTAGCAGATTTACCTCAGAATCTTACTGTATTTTAATGTTGGGAATGGGTATTTTCTCTGCTGGAGACAAATGGGCAGAATATAAGTATTTTAATTTGAGTGTACGGGAATAGTCTTTCTCCTGTCACAGAACGCTTGATAAGTTCCATTTCATTAGAGGATAACTTGTTTTTCTTTAATGCTAAACTTGTTTTTTATTTAATGTAATCTATAAACGCAAGTTCCGTTTTTATAATTGCAAGCTTCAATTATAAAAACAAAGCTTTCATTTTTATAAATGAAGCTTGCAATTATAGATTGGTTTTATGTAAGAACCACTTTGTTATTAGGGAAAAGGAAGTTAGTATCGGAAGGAAAACAACTTTTCTATTAATGGATGACAGGGGAAAGAGCAGCCAATGTGATATAAACGAGTAACAGGTGAATGTTACGGTAGCTTTTATACCTTTGGATCGATGATTTGGGAATGTTTGTGCTCCCAAAGTACTTAAATTGCGGGCTCACTTTTATGGGAAAGTGAAGAAACTTGGTATTCTTATTGTTGGAAGAATGCTGTTGGCATCTCCTAAATGTTTGAAAATTAATAGAGTGTAAAGTCTGTGTTTTCTTGAAGTATAAGTGGCAGTGTGAGGAAAGATATAATGATGATGTAAATTAAAATGGGTTTCTACCAATAAGTTCTTGCAGAACTCTGCAAATCAGTTATATTGGTATGCGGACTCAGGAGGTTGCTATTAAATCTACTCCTTTGCGAGTGATATTGAAACCGGATGCAGAAGTTTTGCAGGAAGTTGTTGTAACAGGTATGCAGAAGATGGACAAACGTCTCTTTACAGGAGCAGCGGATCAGTTAGCGGCAGCTAATGTTAAGATCGACGGAATGCCAGAAATTAGCCGTGCATTGGAAGGACGCTCTGCCGGTGTGTCTGTGCAGAATGTATCCGGTACGTTCGGTACTGCTCCGAAGATTCGCGTTCGTGGAGCTACTTCCATTTACGGTAGCTCAAAGCCGTTGTGGGTCGTAGGTGGGGTCATCATGGAAGATGTGACGGAAATCAGTGCTGATGCATTATCTTCCGGTAATGCCGAAACTTTGATATCCTCTGCTGTTGCGGGATTGAACTCTGATGATATTGAGAGCTGTCAGATTCTGAAAGATGGTTCGGCAACCTCTATCTATGGTACGCGTGCCATGGCTGGTGTGATTGTAGTAACCACTAAAAAAGGTAAAGCGGGAACAAGTCGTATTAACTATACCGGTGAATTTACGATGCGTATGGAGCCTAAATACAATGACTTCAACATTATGAATTCTCAGGAACAAATGGGTGTTTATAAAGAGATGGAGGCCAATGGCTATCTGACTCTTGCTGGTACTTTCCGGGCAGCCAACAGTGGTGTATATGGGAAAATGTATCACTTAATTAATGATTATAACCCAGTTACAGGTGGCTATGGATTGCTCAATACGGAAGAAGCACGCAATGCTTACCTACGTGAAGCCGAATACCGTAATACGGACTGGTTTGACGAACTGTTCAATACGAATGTAATGCAGAATCATGCAGTCAGCCTGTCTACAGGTACAGAAAAGGCATCGTATTATGCTTCACTTAGCTTTATGAATGATCCGGGGTGGACCAGGCAAAGTTCTGTGCAGTGTTATACGGCAAATGTGAACGCATTCTATCATTTGAGTAAAAAGTTTGAATTGAATCTGATTGGGAATGCGGCTTATCGTAAACAGAAAGCGCCTGGAACATTAGGATCGGGCATTGATGTGGTTAGCGGTGAGGTGAAACGTGATTTTGATATCAATCCTTATTCATATGCATTGAATACTTCCCGTACGCTTGAATATTATGTCAGAAACTACGCTCCGTTTAATATCACGAATGAGTTGGTGAACAATTATATGGACTTGAATGTGCTTGACAGTAAGTTTCAGGCAGAACTGAAATACCGACCGATTTCAAAGGTGGAATTAGCTGTTTTGGGAGCTTATAAGTATTCTACAACTACTCAGTCGCACTATATCAAGGATTACTCCAATCAGGCATGGGCGTACCGTGCAATGGATGATGCGACGATGCGTGACGCTAATCCATGGCTTTATACAGACCCGGATAAAGCAAACTCGTTACCGGTAAGCGTACTTCCCGTAGGAGGGTTCTTTAAAGAAACCAAATACTCTATGAATAGCTGGGACTTCCGTGCCACGGGTAGTTACAATGATGTATACAATGAAGATCATATTTTCAACTTCTTCGGAGGTATGGAAGCAAACTCTGTTGACCGCTCGGAAACGTGGTATAATGGAGCCGGTATGCAGTACGATATGGGTATGCTGGCGGCTTATGACTATCTTTTCTTTAAACAGGGAAGTGAAGAGAATGCCCAATATTATACAGTGAAGTCTACCTCTACACGTTCGGTTGCTTTCTTTGGTACAGCTACTTACTCCTACCAGAGACGATATATGCTAAGCGGTACGGTGCGTTATGAGGGAACCAATAAACTGGGTAGATCGACCAGCGCCCGTTGGTTGCCGACATGGAATATCTCCGGTGCGTGGAATGCCCATGAAGAAAAATTCTGTCAGACTTTGGAGCCTACGCTTTCTAACTTTACATTGAAGGCTTCTTATTTGCTGACAGCCGATCGTGGTCCGGCTGACGTGTCAAACTCACTTGTTATCATTCAGAGTTATAACCCGTGGCGTCCTTTCACGAATGTGAAGGAGAGCGGACTTCTTCTTAAAGATGTAGAAAATAGTGCTCTGACTTACGAGAAGAAGCATGAGTTGAATATCGGAGCTGAAATCGGATTTATAGACAACCGTATTAACTTCGCAATCGACTGGTACAAACGTGACAACTATGATTTGATCGGATTGGTTAATTCTGCCGGTACAGGTGTCAAGATAACCAAGTTTGCTAATGTAGCAAGCATGAAGAGTCATGGTGTGGAATTGACGTTGTCTACTAAGAACATCAGAACGAAAGATTTCAGTTGGAACACCGACTTCATCTTCTCGCATGCGAAGAATGAAGTGACCGACCTTCAGTCCAATGCCCGGGTGATTGAAATGATTACAGGTACTGGATTTACGATGGCAGGCTATCCGGTTCGTTCTTTGTTCTCCATTGATTTTCAGGGATTGAACGAGTACGGTTTACCCACTTTCATCAACGAAAACGGTGAGTTGACCGTCAGTGGCCTCAACTTCCAGAAAACGATGAAGAAAGCTCATCTGGTTTACGAAGAACCTACAGATCCTACTATTACGGGTAGCTTCGATAACACCTTCCGTTATAAAGGTTTTAATCTGAATTTGTCCATCACTTATTCATTTGGTAATGTGGTTCGTCTCGATCCGGTATTTAAGAACACATATACGGACTTGACATCTATGCCTCGTGAATTTAAGAATCGTTGGACATTGCCGGGTGACGAGCAACATACCAGTATTCCGGTGATTGCAGATAAGCGGTTGAACCAACAGGATTCTCAGCTTAACTATGCTTACAATGCCTACAATTATTCAACAGCACGTGTTGCGAAGGGTGACTTTATCCGTATGAAAGAGATATCATTCGGATATGATTTTCCGAAAAAGTGGATAGAGCCATGGAAGTTGAATAACCTTTCGTTGAAATTGCAGGCTACCAATCTTTTCCTGATTTATGCGGATAAAAAACTGAACGGTCAGGACCCTGAATTCTTTAACGCCGGTGGTGTGGCAGCCCCTATGTCTAAGCAGTTTACTTTAACATTACGTGTCGGACTTTAAAGCAATTAGAAAATTATGAAGAAAATAAATCTATTATATACCGCCGTTATAGGAGTGACAATCGCACTTTCTTCCTGCAACGATTTTCTGGATAAAATGCCGGATAGCCGTACAGAGGTGAATAATGAGAAAAAGATTACTGCGATACTGGTGTCAGCTTATCCGCAGACCTATCCCATCATGTCTTATGAGCTTGCTTCGGACAATACGATGGATAATGGCTCCAACTATGATCCTTACTGGAAGTCAATTACCCAGATGTATCGTTGGGAAGATGTGAATGAAATAGATGATGACGATCCTAAGGGTATCTGGGAGGGATGTTATAGCGCTATTGCTTCTGCGAACATTGCCTTGCAGGCCATTGAAGAGTTGGGAAGTCCTGCCAGCCTGGATGCGCAAAGGGGCGAAGCGCTGGTTTGCCGTGCTTTTTGCCATTTTGTATTGGCTAATACCTTCTGTATGCCTTATAATCCGCAGACTGCAAAAACAGATGTAGGAGTTCCATATGTATTTGTATCGGAAACGAAACCTATGGAATTACCGGATCGTGGTACGATGGCCGAACTTTATGCAAATATTGAAAAAGACCTTGTAGAAGCGCTGCCGCTTATCAATGAAGATATTTATACTGTACCTAAATATCATTTCAACCGGAAAGCCGCTTATCCTTTCGCAACCCGTTTTTATCTGTTCTATACACATGCTGATAAGTCCAATTACACGAAAGCCATAAACTGTGCCAATGTAGTGCTTGGAGAAGGTGATCCTGCCAACTTACTGCTTAGTCCGATTCTGTCAGTATGGGGTTATGCACACGGACCTTATTCAGGACGTAACAGACGCTATGGTAATGCGAATACGCTTTTTGCTAGAGAAGGGCCACAGGCTGCCGGGTCATGGGGTACCTATTCTAATTTGTGTACGGTAGGAAAACAGTTCGGATTGTCTCAGAAGTCGTTTGTGCCGAAGATGAATGCTTATTTCGAATACGGTGATAAGGCAGCCGGTATCGGGTCTCTTCACTTGGTAGTTCCAATGTTTACCACAGACGAAATATCGCTTTGCCGTGCTAAGGCTTATATCTTAAATGGAAATCTGGATGCCGGAGTGCGAGATATCAATTACTGGCTGAAAAACCACACCGTGACGTATCAGGCGAAAAGTCGTACTGATCTGGTTGACTTCTATTCCAAAATAGCTTATATGCCTACTGTTCCTGAGAATATGGGCCAGCGTACAATTAAGAAGTAACTGAATCCTGTAGGTATCAGTGTTGAAGATGGCGATCAGGAGAATCTGATACAATGTGTGCTGCATTTACGTCGTGTTGAGACTGTGCACGAAGGATTGCGTTGGCTTGACATCAAGCGCTATGGTATTGAGATTTCGCACAACCGCGATGGTGAAACGCCGGATGTTCTGACTAAAGATGACCTGCGTCGTGCATGGCAACTTCCGCAGGATGTAATTTCTGCCGGTGTTCCGGGAAATCCGCGTAAGTAATACGAACTATTAACGAAATTAAAAAAGAGCATGAATATGAATAAGATATATTATTTAGTAATAGCTGTCGCAGCTCTCGTTTCGTTCGTTTCCTGCAACAACGATACAGATCTCGATCACAAAAGTATTTTCCCCGATGGCGTGGATAAGACTACGCAGAATGAGTTTGACCTGTGGGTAGATGCATATAATGAACTGATGGGACGGGATTTTTTGCGTCAATATTCTCCTCGTATGATTCAGCTGATCGGTTCGGCAGAGTACAAGGAAGACAGTTCTGAGGTGTTGGGTACTGCCGAAGGTGGTATGAAGATTTTCTTTAACAAGGTGAATTTGCTTGATCTTAAGAAACCTGATATGTCTGTTATCAGATTCTATTATATTAAGACCATGTATCATGAGTTTGGTCATATCCTCCAGCAAACCAAGAATTATTCGACGGATCTCAATACGATTTCTACCGATTATCAGGGTCCTAGCAGGGTGAATGTAGGCGATTATGAGAATGGCCGTGATACGGAAGCGCTCGAAATGGGTTTCATCAGCGCCTATGCTTCTTCGGAACCGGGTGAGGACTTTGTTGAGATACTATCTTTCTATGTCGTTTATGGTAAAGAATATTGGGAAAGAATGCTGACTCTTGCCGGTGAAGACGGTGCGGAGAAGATGCTTCGGAAATATGCTTTGATCAAAAACTATTTGAAAACGAAGTGGGAGATTGATATTGAGAAACTGGAGCAGATTGTTCAACGACGTATGGAAGAAGTGCCGGATTTGGAATTGACTGCACTGGATTAAGCAACGTAATTAATAAGAAACATTATGAGAAAACAGAAGATATATACTATGATTGGTTTGCTGACACTTTTACTATTGGGTGCCTGCTCGCTGCATGAAGAAGAGAACTTTTTCAATGACTCTTCAGCTAATCGTATGAGTGAAGCGTTGAAAAGTTATAAGGAGATACTTGTTGCACCGGAGAACGGCTGGCTTATGCAATACTATCCGGGCAATAATCAGGCTTTTGGAGGATACAACCTGCTGGTTTCATTCGATGAAAACGGAAGTGCGACCATAGCCGATGAACTTGCTGATGCTGATAAGTCTGTAACGAGTCTCTATACGTTGAAACAGAGTGCAGGCCCTGCGCTTACATTCGATAGTTATAATGATATAATGCATCTGCTCAGTGAACCTGTTGGTGGCTTGGGAGGTGATTTTGAGTTTACTATCATGAGTGCTGCTCCGGATAAAGTGGTGATGAGCGGAACAAAAACGCGGAATATGATTACGCTTACCCCGATGCCAAAAGAGCGGACATGGACTAGTTATTTGGAAGGTGTTCTTGCAAATCAGGACGCTATTTTTCTGGGAACGTTCAAATTAATGGTGAACGGAAAAGAAGTCGGGTCGGTTGTGCAAGATTATAATGTGTTTACTCTTACTTATAATGGTGCAGACGAGCGTGACCCTAAGGTGGAAATTCCTTTTTTATATACTGATGAAGGTATTAAATTGTATGAACCGATAATTATAAACGGAGTAGCGATGTCTGCTTTTAAGTCTGATGTTGCAAGCGTTTCATTTGTTTGTGCGGATGCAGGTGTAGACGCCAAACTCGAAGCTTTTTATCCTGGAGGCTATCGTTTCTACGATCAACTGGTTGGTACCTATAAAATGGGAACTAGGACGGTTACGGTGACTGCAAATGCTGATAGAAAGATTTATACACTTACCGGCTTTTATAGTCTTTCCAGAGTTCAGGCGGAATATGCGCGTTCAATAGGTACGCTTTCCATCAAAGCTCAATCTGTAGGTATGGCGTATGGTTACTATGCACAGTTGTGTGCATGGAATACTTCTAGTGGAAATTTGAACTGGATGGAAGGATTCGGCATGATGGGCGTAAATAGTACAGACGATCCATTGACTATTTCTTTCGTCGATAATGGTGTATGGGGGGAATCTGATTCATTCATTGTATATGCTTTCAGTGGGCTGCCGCCTGTAAATGGAAATGCTGTTGGATCAATCGAAAGAATAATTGGACCAGTATTGGTAAAACAAGATTAGTGGAAACATGAAAAAGTAAGTAAATTATGAAGAAATTATATAGTTTATTCTTCCTGTTAATGGGCCTTCTTTGCTTAACTTCGTGTGGCGATGACGACTATACGTATACTGCACCCGAAACATTGAATGTAACGAAAGCCGATTTATATTTCACATCAAGTGGTGGCACAGGAAACATTGAGATAAAAAGCAATAATGGGTTACAGGCAACATCATCTGTCGATTGGTGCACAGTCAGTGTGTCTGGTGGTGTAATCGCTGCCAAAGTTGCAGAGAATACTTCAATAGAGAGCCGTGCGGGTACAATAACTGTGAGTGACGGTGTCTTGACTTCTTTGGTAGCTGTTTATCAGGAAGGACTTGCCTGTACTATTGATACATCAACCTTGAAAATCGTTAATGACAATGGTGTGAATTCATCATATATTACTATAGATAGTTCATCGTCTTATGCCATTAACATTCCGTCCTATGCTACTTCCTGGCTAAGCTGTATAGACGAAGCAGGAAAGGTGACTTTCAATCTTACGGCTAATGAAACGGAAGTGCCCCGTGCGGCCAATGTTATCATAACAAGCGGCGAAAGAAAGGTTACCCTGACAATTGCTCAATATGAATTTGCAGGAACATGGACGGCTGATTTTCTGAACTCTAAAGGAGTTTCTACTACCGAGCAAGTAGAAATTGCAGACCTTGGCAATAATAAATTTGAGCTTAAGTTTAAAGCGCCTTATGCTAATGCACCAAATCCTGTATTCCAATGTACATACGCTAACGGAACTTATAAAATAGCGAATGGAACTGCAATGGGACAATATGCTGTTTATTATCTCTTTGGTATTTTCTCCTCTGAGGATGGCTATTTTTCCTGGGATACTAGTTATACTTACTCCAGTTCTTTTGATGTGGCAGAAGATTGCATTATCTCTTCCGTTTGGAGATGATGGTAGTTGGTCTGGTAAAGTGACTATAGGTATGGGAGTGGTTGCTTTTACTTCTGCTACTCCTTCTGGTTTAACGGCTGCTGCTTATTATGCAGTTTATGACAACTTGGTTTTGTGTAAATGACACCTTAACGACGTTCCGATATAAGTATGTATTATAATTCTGAAACAAGAAATACGACTTATACGGAGTGAGACTTTCCATAAATTCGACTCTTAAAGAGACAGGGGCAAAGTGATTTACTCCTGTCTCTGTTTTTATATTATATAGTTAAACTTATAATTATACGTATAAGTATGGTCTTGCATGCATGGCTTAAAACGTTTATTGTAGCAATATTTTCTATAGTGGTATACCTCCTATATCTAAGACTTTATTTTCCTCTTCTATTTTTATTAATGCATAATAACTTGGATATTTGGCAATTTGTATGCCATTTGAATTTAGTATGGAAATGGTTCCATCTTGGTTTATGTAATATGCGGAATTCAAAAAAGTTCTGGAATCCTCGTCATCGATTTGAAAGTAATTATTGTTTTCTAATGGCATTATTTGAATGCTTTGTCCTGATACAAGAATATTGTAGAGTTTGGAAACCGGTAAGGCTATGCTATCATCTGTCCCAGAATTAACAAAAGGATCGCCTTTGACTAGTTTGAGAGTAACGTTAATTCTATATGTTACTATTGGAATAATATAAAAACCTCCACTACAGACAGGTTTTGTCCACTCTGTTTTATAAGTTACAATATGAAAAGTACCCTTATCAACTTCTAATACACCTTTTGTGAAGATAGCTGAAGAAGGATCTATATGGAAATACATTTTGTCATCTTTGATGATGTAGAAAACGGTGCTTTCTGTTGTTTCTTCTTGGCCTTCTGCAGGATTGGAAATTACCAATTTGTCATTTGAATACTTTATTTTATCAGCCCTCTCCAGTTCGCTTTTCATAATTACAAAATCAGACCTTTTCGCATTATAAAAAATATCTGAATACTGATTTCTGTCAAAGTACTGTTCCGTTTGCTCCTCTTCACCTGTTTCGAATCTGATAGGCATTCCAGTAGCATTGTGGTAATATGGTAGGAGAAGGGGAGGATATAATATTTTGTTTTCACCAGTAACATAAATGTCTAATATATAATTCAGAGTTTGCTCTGTTGGCGGAGTAGATTCTGCAGGTAAGGGAAAGGCGATGGTACCTGTTCCTTTATTACTGTTCCCGCTTCCACCAGGCTCACCACCTGAAGTACCTCCAAATAGAAGTGCATAGGCATCACTAGGGAGGTAAATTAGAATAAATCGTCCTGTAGCATTATCGAAATGAATGTGATATAGAATGTCTCTAGAGTTAGAAGTACTGCCTGAATTTGCAACTAGTGCTTTATCGGCTATTTCATTTTCTAATTTTGAGTTTCCTCCTAATGAGGACAAAGATGAATCCTGTTCACAACTCCATATTATAAATACAGAGCATAGAGTTAATAAAAATGTTTTTGTTTTCATGATGTTATGATTTAAATTTAAGAAAAGATTATTACCTTAAATATAATCATAATTATCGGGAATGTATATTTGTTTCGTATGTTTTATGACATGTAATTTGGACGTATATTTAGAGGTAACAATAAAAATATCAGCTGTTAACTTTACTAAAGTATTATTCTTGATAAAGTATATTATATTAATAATCTCGGATGGAGTATAGGGGTAAATTTATTAACTGATTGATAATCAGATTTAGTTTGTCGCCAAAAATTGGTATTTGTCTGTATTTACATACATGAAGGCAACTCAAATCCAACGCATTCCAAATACAAAGGTATATGAATTTTATTAGCATTATTCACTAAAGAGCAACTTTTTAACGTAAGGTGCATATATAGAGAAAAATAAAGCATGTATGGTATCTATTTCTCCGTACATGCTTTATGAATATAACTTTATGATTATTACTATTTTACATCAATTCATATTATATACTATTAATTAGTATTAATTTAAGCGGGTGTACTCATGATGTAATTCAAAAAATGGAATTCATTTCATCCAGCATCTTTTCTTTATCATTAATTGTGTAATAATAGCGATAAATTGTTTGTGGAGTATTGCCTGTTTGTTCCGCGACCTGAAGCGGATGGTAGCCTTCATCAATCATTTTTGAAATATAACTGCTACGGGCAGAACTTATACATATCTTTTGTTTGATGCCTAATTGCAGGCATATTTTTCGGAGAGTTTCATTGATTTTTGATGACAGCCGTTTACACTTACCATATATTTGTACTTGAGTTGTTCTTTTATGCCTGATTATCGGGAATACATAATTCATATATCCTTTGTCCGCATATTTTTCAATTAGAATTTTCGCTTTCGCGATCAGTAAAGTCCTTGCTTGCCTGTCACATTTTGTCCGTTCATATACAAGCATATTCTCTTTTATACTCTCTTTAGTCAAAAGACAAATATCTATCAAAGACATACCTGCCGTATAATAACTGAACAAAAAAATATCCAAATAAAAAATTTCTTTGGACGTAAGATGCTGGCGGTCATATTCTTCAATTTGTTGTATTATTTTATGTGAAACAGCTTTTGGGGCAGTTTTAGGTGTTCTCAACAAACCTTTTACTGACGCGAAAGCAACAAGATTCACATTATACACTTTTGCCCGTTTTGCAGCCATGCATACGGCATGAAGTTTCTTTATTTTTTGATTGATTCCTCCTCTGGTTCCATTTTTCCCTCCTCTGGTCTTTTCATACAGCACATAATCCAGAAGAAACTGTTCTGTAATATCCCGGAACATAAATTTGGAAAAACATCGCCGATATTTGGACAGAGTGAAACGTTCCAAAGAACGCTTCAAATACAGATAGTGTTGGGCGTTTGGTATGCTCAATAGTATCTTTCCGTTTTTATATCGTTCTTGTTTCATGAAACGTTCGTATAATATATCAATCATTTCTGATACGCTCAAATATTGATTGCGCCGTTTAGATTTCTGCTCATAGAAGTGAGAGAGTTCCACCGGCAGCCAGTCTTTTCCTTCTGTCTCCCAACGCTCGGCAACTTTCAGATAGTTCAGTTTTTCGCGTTGGATTAACTTGTTCTTTTCTTCGCTCTCCCTGCTCTTATCAACAAACCGCTGTACTTTATTATCCCAATGTTTGTATAATCCGGTAATATGCAAAACTTTGGGAACTCTGGCATATCCGCTCTTATAGAAGATTAACTCTAATTTGACCCATTCTATATTGTTCGGGTCCCGATGTCCTTTGATATTGACTGAAAACATGGTCTTATATTTAATTTGTAAAATAATATCAGTTCAATGTTCAAGACGGCAAATCAACGGACTATGATTTATTCCAATTGGAGTGTATTATTGTCCACTTAAAGAGTCAGGAATATCTCCTTGAAACGGGTTTGACGAGCAGGTCGATGTGCTCGTGTTCAAGAATATGTTCCATAGCCTTGTAGATGGGCATTTTCTCGATACCGGCAATCTTCAGGGCTTCCATCTTGATGGTATTCTCGATGAGCAGCAGGTAGTCTTCCTCCTTCAGCTCGACATATTTCTGTGACTGTGATTTTAATTTTGCCATATTGATGTTGTTATTTGTTTCCGAAGTCGTCAGGAATCTCACCCCACAGGCGGTTGTCCCAGTGCAGCACTTCGATGTCCTTGATTCTTGCCTCCATCACTTTGAGGAATATCTCCGCTTTCTGCAATGCCGGGCATCTGCGTGAAGAGGCTGTCTGTTTGTTACGATACCACGTGATGGCTGTAATGCTGTCCGAGTAGATTGTTCGCGGACTTTCCGGATGTTCCATGACATATCTGACCGCCTCGACAATGCCGAGAAACTCCCCGATATTGTTCGTCCAGTTACCGATAGCTTTGGAAAAGAGTTCTTTTCCTGAAGAGAGGTCGACAGCCCGGAAGCGTGTCAACCTCTCTTTTGCAGAATGGGCACCGTCGGTCGCAATACCCACGACCGGTTTTTCTTTCATTGAATTCCTCCCTGATGTCTGTCTCCCGTATAGATGAACCCGTCGGATTCCATACGTCGTACCAGAGCACGCGCCTGATTCAGATAGTCGGTGATGACACCTTCCTTGTACTTGATATCCTTGCGTCCCTTGAGGATTTCCAGCACACCGTCTATTGTGCGGCTCATTACGCTCTTGCCGTCTTTCGGGTCGAAGAAAATCTTTTTGTTGCCGAACGTCACAGTTACTTGATACAATGTCTTCGGGACGATCACTGTTTCCACATGCGCCTGAAATAACACGGGGGTAGCGGCAACGACTACATACCCGTTGGCTTTGTGCATGGGTTTCAACTCTACCGAGTATAGTATGTTTGGCTCGAGAGTTCCTTTCAGGTCTTCCGAAAGGACACAAATCTGCTTGCCGAATCTTGAGTCTTCACGGACTCCCATCAATTTACGTGTCTTGGAATGGCGCGAAACGAACCCTATCAGTTCGCCCGTCTCTTCCGATCTCGCAAACTTCAGTTGCGATTTTTCCGATGTCATATTACTGTTCTTTCATATTCAATCTATTGCTTTCAATTGACAATCTGTTTTCAATGGGTCACTTTTCCATACAAATATATGCCAATTTTTCACGCCAACAAAACGTTTTAGTTATTAATTTTCAGATGGTTATGTGTAATATATATAGAGAAAAGGCTGCATTCAGTACAGCCTTTCCTCCTCTGTAAAATGACTGAAACGCTCGTCAGTATCAGAAGTTTGCAGTAGATAACGGCATTTCCAATAACGGTAAATCCGCCTTCCGTTGGGTATACAGTGATTTATATCGTCGGCATTCAGATATTGGTTCCCTTGTTCCGTGCCGTGGTGCATCCATGTGGCGCACCCGGGCAGGTCCGGGTTGTTCCGGACATAGAAGTCCATTTTCTCTTTACCGGCGACAAAGATGTTGTGTATCCGTACGTCCTTATCGATAGGAAACCGGTAGGCGTACAACGCGAAGTCACAGATGTCGGTTTCCAGCAGGTTGCCGCCAAAGTGTTCGGGAGCTTTCCGTTTCAGGTTCTCGAACCCCTCCAGAATACCCGGCCTGTCGCATATCTCGGCAAACCTTTCATCCGTTACCGGCGCAGCGGTCGCATAAACCACCCGAAAACCATTATCCGTACTGTCCAGTACCATGACATGCGCGACTATCCCCGGTGATTTGTTGATACTTTCGTCCATGCTGTCCGAGTCCGTGGTCAGACAGCATTTCAGCGTTCCGATGATTAATACCGCTACCACCAACAGTGTCCAAGGACCTATTGCTGCCGCTATCAATACCAATTCATCGGCCCGTTTCCGTATTTGTTTCATTGATTTTGAGAATGTGGCGGCCGGATACCCCCCGGACCTCGGACACGCATACCTTGCATCCTGCATCCAGCAACCGGTTTCTACATTCTTCCAAGGCGGCGTCGGAAATCCTGATGGCAGGTATACCCGCCGCCGTCATCTTGAACCGGGGCACTTCCGTGATCCGGGTAATCGTTTCGGCATCATCAAAATACGCCTCGAATGAATCTCCGACATGGAAAAGGATGATGGTTTCCACGCCATGCCTTTCCTTCATGCCGCCGTAACAGCGGCGAATAATCTCTTCCTTTTTCATATCAAACAGATATATTAGGTTTGATGTCAGCCAAACATGAAAGTGCCTGTAATCCGTTCAACTGCCGGGCTTTCGTCCGAAATACATATACAGACTTTCTTCATCTGACAAATATACAATAAATTACGGAACGACCCATGTCTATTGCATGAAACTATCCTTTCATCTTCACCTCCCTTCTTTCAAATTGTTCGTGGATGATTTCAACGAGTTGTCCGATGCTGTCGATTTTGTGACTCTTACCGCAGGCTTTGCCATGGAACAATGGCGTGAAGTACAGGTTAAAATCCTCATCGATGGAAAAACCTCCCACGAGGACAATACCCGCCTTGATACGGTAATACTCGCCGTACATGGCGTAATCATCCGTAGTTTTGGTGAACCCGTACTCCGGCAACAAGTCCGGCAAAGTGTCCAGGATCGGCCGGATGACATCCTTGAGAAAATTCGGGGTCTCAACTTCCTTTTTCCGTTTCCGACCTTTTCTGCCGGTT
Source organism: Bacteroides sp. HMSC067B03 (assembly GCF_001811315.1). Classification (NCBI taxonomy): domain Bacteria; kingdom Pseudomonadati; phylum Bacteroidota; class Bacteroidia; order Bacteroidales; family Bacteroidaceae; genus Bacteroides; species Bacteroides sp. HMSC067B03. The sequence goes on from NZ_KV804412.1 coordinate 226,061, forward strand.
CCGTTATCGTCTTGCAGGTAATGGGCATCGAAACGATCCCGATACCTTTCTGTCAGTTCCTTAATATCCATATCCTTTATACATTTAATTGTTTTCCTCAAGCCACTCTTCCAGTGTCATGGAGTCCTCGAAACCGTATTCGTCAATCTGTACATAGCCGTCCTTTTCCGTGATAAACTCTTTCCTGGTCAAGATGGTTCCGCTATGATTTACCATCACCGTCGGTTCGATGGTCGCCAGACGGTCCCCGTCATCCGACTCCCGGATATCGTATGCGTACAGTCCCTCCGGAATGGCATTCCGGTCAATCCGCATGTCCGTAAACAATGCAGGCGTGTCATTGATGGTCATAGACTCAAAGGTTTCGTTGCCAATGTTTTCTTTTGTAATCATATTTATTGGTTCAAATAGTTTATTATTCCTGTTTGGGAAGTTCAATGGCTCTTACCCAATTGTTCCGGTCATCAAAACATTCATCATTGATGTTGGCTGTAAATTCCAGCGGTGTCATCTTCTCAACCCGCGTGGCGGGGTTATTTTCGTAATCACCGATAATTTTCCCGGTCGGAGCGTCACGGTCAAATTCGTCCAGCGGGAAAGAGAATATCCATATTTCCCGGTCTTTATCTTCCCCGAGAAACGCCTTGAGGTTGTCTGTATAAGCCAGGCATTTGTCCCACGAGGCTTCCACGAATGAAATGATTTCCTCTTCCGGTTTGCCGGTACGGTCTTTCAGGAATGCAACGGCATTCCCTTTCCAGATATCCTGCTCGACACAGAGTTCCAGATAACGTTCCCAGACTGTCACCAGCCAGTCCATGTTGATCTCGTGCAGGTGGCGGCAGGTGAAACGCTCCCGGCTTTCCGCGTTGTAAAGCGTGCAGCTTCCGTCCGTGCGTATCTCCTCCAACCGGTACATGGTGTATACCGGTATCCCGTGGCCATACCCGTCTTCCCCTTCCTCCTCGACATATACCGTATGGGGCAACATATTTTCCGGCATTTTCGGTATCGCACACAGGTTGGCTATAACTTCCTGTTCCAACGCTTTTTGTTTCTCCTGTATTCTCATTGTCTATCCATCTTTTAGTATGATTTTACCTTCTTGAAATAATCTCTGTTTGTAACGACGGTGGTTGCGTATATTTTCGGTATGTTTCTTCCGGTCATATTTATACAAGCCTTTTGCCTTGTTCTCTCTCAGCAGTTCCTTGTTCCGCTCTTCGCTTTCCGGATTCACGATGAAGGTTATCAGCCTGCGGCTGACACCGTATTCCCGGGCAAGCTGGCGCTGGCTGACAGCTTCTGTCATGTAACGGTGGAAAATTTCAGCCTTCTGAAAAGGAGTGAGCTTCTGCCTGCGGTCATATTGTGTCCCGCTGATGATTATTCCCGAGCTTTTGTATGGCATGGTGAAGTCTGTTTTTCGTTTGTGGTCCATGAATGGCAGATGCGTTGTTTGTCATCTAAGGAGAGCAGAAACCGGCGGCTATAAATCCGTTCCAGCGTTTCGGTGTCGTGCCCGTATATCGGTCCCAGTTCGTTTGCAAACATCGCCGCTACCTTCAGCCTCCTGGTATCGGACAGCTTCTCCCACCAGCGGCAAATGGCCTTGTACTGCTTCACGTCCGTTACAAGGTCCGGAACCGGAGCGGAGGAGATATATCCCGCCTCTTCGCCGCACGGTGCCTGCCAGAACCCCTGTTCGCAAAGTGCGCGTTGCTCGTCACAAACCCGTTCTGCAAAGGATTTGAGTGCCATTTGGAATATCTTTCTTTCCAGTTCTTTACGTTCCATGGACAGTTCATGCACACCCACGTTCAGCCCGTGCTTATTGCGTTCATCCGGGGAAAGTTTGTTGTTCAAGGCTTTCCTGACCAGTTCCAGCCGTTCTTTCAGAGGGCCGTATTCGTTGTTATCTAAATACCGGTTGAACAGTTCCTGTTCGTTTCCGGGCAGTATGAATATATTTTCCATCATGCATCATTTAAGTTATCGGATGTGAATAGGATATATCGCAGTGGATAGCGGGTGTCGGGGTGCGGAAATAGCCACGAGATCCCGTGCCGTCAAGGGACGCAGAAAAACGGCATCGAACTCCTGGGTATCGTCTTCACGGATATCTCGGACTTCAATGGTCCATGTGCCTTCATAGCGGCACCAGGCAATCACCTCCAAAATCATTTCCTTTCTGTAGTCAGCCGGTCCGTCCCCGAAACTTTCACGTATCCGCTTAATTGCATCGTCTGTCAGCCGGACAAATTCTCCTTTGCGGAACGGAGCTTCCGGCGTAACGGCAGGAGCCAGCATCTGCCAGTCTTCATGTCCGTCCAGGTCTTCCACGGCCATTGCGTAGGCTTTGTATTCAGCTTCGGTCTCGAAATGTCGGGTTATCACATATCCCCCGGATTCGGCCGTGCTCTCCACCGACGGGATATCCCCGGTTTCCCTGTATATGCTCACAGTATCCTTACCGAGTAGAACTTTTACTGTTATCATTATTGCAGATGGTGTGGTTTTATTATAAATGGAACTCCACATCTTCCTCCTCGAACTCCGTGTCATGATCCTCGTTGTACTCCTCGACGGTCGAACCAGGGACATAGGTCTCTCCGCCAATCCCATAACGTCCGGCATCGAGCAGTTTCCGAAGGGTTTCGGTGTCCCCGTTTAGAATCCTTTCGATCTCCTCCCGGCTGCCCCGGACGCTAACCCCGAGACGCAGCCAGAGATTTTCCTCTCTCGAGATGTCCGCCTCTTCCGACCGGTGGCGTATGATATGATAATCACTCCATCCGTCGGCATCGTTTACCCCGGCGATGTAGGCATTGTACTCCGCCTCAGTCTCGAACTCTTTCTCGTCCACGACGCCCCCGTTATCCGCCAGCCATTCTTCAGAAGGCAGTTCATTGTTCTCTTCATATTCCCGTACGGCGTCCTCGCCGAAAATCGTTGTTATCTTTATCATGTGTCTTTGGGTTTTGAATATTTGTTATTTAACGGTTATCAAACTCGTTTGCCCGAACCGCTTTGATTCGGCTCGCAGACAGCCACCCGGTTTCCGGCGCGTATCAGTTTGGGGAGATACACGTCCAGGTCACGAAAAGAAAACCGCAGTTCCTTGACGCCTTTCCCTTGCCAGTCGATGCGTTCGGCGGTGGCAATGCCTAAAATGCCGGAAGCGGCGATGGCATCATCCTCATACAATTCACAAGATTCCCCGTTTCGGAAAATGTACAGGGCATCCGGGTGCGCCGCTTTCATCTCGCGGTATTTTCCCATCATGTCGGAAACTCCCGGGACATTTCCGTTCCCCGTTACATTCCGGGTCTTCAGTAGGTTCCTCGTGGCGTCGATGTCGATGAAATTCGTCCAGCCGGCTTTATGAAGTTCGACAGCAGCTTCCCGCAGGGATACCTTCCCGTTCTTGACCTCCTCTTTCAGGGATTCGAGAATGTTCTTGATTTTATAATCATTCATCATATTTTTTATTCTTTGGTTACATTGTTACTTGTTCCGACGCTGTTCCGGTCAAGGGGAAAGCACCCGTGGCCTCCGGTAACCCGTCGATACACTGCCCGTCATCAGGATTTCCCCGACAGGTAATGCCCGATGGACTTGTAACGGTTGGGAATGTTCGCGTTCTCGTTGAAACCGTTCAGGCAGTGGAGCAAGGCATCTTCGAGCGTGACATAACGACGGTCGAAAGTTTGGATATTATCCAGACAATAAGCATTTACAGCGTATTTGAAAGGCGCATACATTCTTTCATTCTCCCGCTTTAGAATGACGAACCAGTCGAAATGGAGTTTCAAGCGGAAACCGTCGCTCTCGCCGACTTTCATCAGCCGCTCTTCGTCGAGGAGCCTTTGCACGAGTGCGGCATCGAGCTGACGGGTATACTCCCCGTACGCCTTGATACGGGCCGTGTAAGCCGCGGCATATTGTTCGATGTCCGTTTCTTTCAGCCGATGTTCCGCCGGGTAAAAGTCCAGCACCTCTTTCGTCGTGACGGGAATTTTCAGGTCGTCCACCCCGATCTCGTAGGTCTTGTTTTCCAACACGTCGTGGAACTCGAACCCTTGAATTCCCATGAGGGTAAATTCTCGCGCCGGGTCAGGGAGCGCAAGTGATTTGAGCTCTTCGAGGTCGCGGCACATGGCCACGACCGGATACTTCTCGACCACGTCTGACGGGCCTCCGATGCGGATATACGCCTTTTCACCCCCGTCGTAATCACCATGCCGGACAATGTCGCAGCAGGTGTAGTTGGGGGCGGCACGATGCCGCGCCGTATATTCCGTCCAAAGCTTGTCCAGCCCGGCTTTTACTTCGTCAGGGTCGGTCAGGGCAACGTTGCCGCACTGGCTGCACCGGCCGTCCGACAAGGCGTTGCGGGTAAATTCGAGGAACTGTCTGGTGTTCGGGTCGATGACGGCGGTACATTTCACTCCAGTTCCGCCGCAGATACTGCATACGATTGACATAAGTTTTTTGATTTGTGTATTTATTCGTACAATCTTTCTTTTTGACGCTTTTTCAAGGTCATCCGGAGATATTGCATCAGTTTCCCGCAGGGACACAGGGCATGTTCCCGTTGGCGGGCATAACTCAGGTCCCCGTTGGAGAGAACCATGCCTTCAGCATTGAGACAGAGGTCGCCGTAAACGTAGTTCTCCTCCGTAAGATAAATCCCATGGACAGGGTTCGGAAACCCCTCCGTGCTGCGGCCTTCCCGGAAAAGGAAGATACGCTCGGCCTGTCCCCGGACTCCGAAAAAGGGATACGGGGAAAGTGCCGCGAGCGTGGCGGCATGCTCTGCCGGATCATGGAAGCGGTCGTCGCTCATTTCGAGCATGTGGCCGGAGTCCTGTTCCTTTTCCTCCTGGTACTCGTACAGTGCGGCGCAGGCTTCTATGAATTCCTCCGAACGGGATGTGGCAGAGCCGTTGGTTACGATATAAAAGTCATTGACAGTAATACCGTAGGCGCGTACCCGTTCGAGGATATGGCGGATGGCCCGGACGTTAAGCGACGGCTCGCCGCCCGTGATGTTGAAATGGTGGATATGCCTGACATGCCGCAACAGGTTGCTTATATGTTTTAAAGAGATATCCACGGATTCGGCATCTCCCCGCATGCAATGGGCACAGCGCATGTTGCAACGTCGGGTAATCTCGATGCAGAGATTCTTGATATATAGTTCTCTCATATTCGATGTAGTTGGGCTTAAGTTTCATCCGGGATTTCCTTTCCCGTGTAAGGATTATACAGCGGTGTGTTGCCAACTGCCTCGGCGTCAATAGCGAAACTGCCACGACCTACGTCGTAGAAGAGTTCCAGCTTTAGTGGCGTTGAAGCGATGACTTTCTCAGCCTCGGCTTGTGACAGGCCTGAATACATCAGGCATTTGACACGACACCGGAACATTTCCGGATTGGTTTCCGGCGTGGTAACTACATCAACGACCTCGCACACTTCATCCGTGATGGCGAAGCGGTCGGGATTGGGTGTGCCGTTCCTTCTAGAGCCGTCCGATGCGGCATGTCCGGTGATTGAATGGTTCCGCACCTTTTCGGCGGGATAGGTCTTATCGCCTTTGGCGAAATACGACTTGCCGGAGGCGACACAGGCATGATAGATTACGCCGTGGACCTTTCGTCCATCGTCAAGTATAATTGTATAGACCGTTCCCTCCTGCAAGACAGGAACGGCATTCGGTTTATGAGACATAAGATTTGTTTTTAGCTGTTTATGAATTTCGGTCTTGCACGCCGCATGATGTGTAGGTCATCGTAACCGATGGCTCTCAGTTCGGAAAGCGGGTTGCGGTACTCCTTTTCACGGGCTGGCCGCGTCACGGCGATCACGCCCGCATAGTCGGCTGCGCCATGCTGGCCGACGTGCATGTAGGAGGTTATTACACCCCGCCGTCCGCTCCACGGTATGTCCGGGAACAGGGCGATGACCTGTCCGTCGGGATAGCGTCTAAAGACCACCTTCGTCATTTTTCCCGCAGATTTCCGTGTCGATTTCATAATCCCCGTAGTTTTTGAATTCGTAATCCACCTCGCTGACGATCTCGTCGATATCCTCTTCCGTGATCTCTTCGGTATTCGGGTTACAGATGTCGAGCCGTACCGTCAGGTAAACAGTTTTCGATGTCATAGTTGTTTCCTATCATTTAACACGGTCTACACCTGACTGATGGAGTATTCTTTTACCAGTCGCTTCCTGTATGCCTTGTCCTTTCCGGCTGCCAGGCTTGCCAGGCGGCGGATATTCCGGTTCGCTTTCTTCACGACTTGTTCCGCCGTCGGTTTAGGCGCCGCGAGCTTCCGGCAGTCACTACCGCAATACCGCCGGTTCCCCTTGAGCGGCTTGCCGCAAACCGGGCAGCGTCGTCTGCCGTCCCGTCCGAGCACTTCCAGCAGGTTGTCACGTATGCCTTCCCACCATTCCCGGCGGTCTATGTCATAATCGTAAACGGTTACCGTGTTCCCGAAGCCACGTGCCTCGACCTCGACGGCAATTCCCGTGTTTTCGAGAAAGACCTTCAACACCGGGTCGTCGTTAGGCTTGCAATGCCTGTCGTACCAGACTATGTAAGTGGGATCGTTCAGCTCGTTGGGCTCCCCCAGCGAGAGTTCCGTGAGGCCGTTGTTCACGAGGATGTCGCGGACGGCCTTCTGCAAATCATTGATACTTTCCATGAATGTTCCGTTTTATACTTGTTCCTTGTTTTGTCAGTTCATTTCCGAGGCGTGGCCGACAAACTGGAAGATGTCGGCGTATTGCTCGCTGTAGATGTAAAACTCTGTCCGTTTCTCCCCGGTATCGGGAATTGCGTACCTTGAAGGTAAAATCATCAATGAACGAGCTGATGCAATGAAGCACGTGACCGAATTCTTCCTTGCCGTAGGGCTGGGAGAAGTATGCTTTTATGTGCATTCTCAAATTCAGGATGTAGTCCGGGGCCTTGCTTCCGGTCGGTCCGGTCAGCACTATTTTATATTTTTCCATACCGTTCGTTCCGTTTAATTGTCATACCAGCCTTCGATTTCATCGAAATAGCCGTTCGAGTCCCATTCTTCCAGCAAGGTGCCCGGGTACGTCCATTCCAGGCTGTAGAACAGATCCTGGCACACTTCTTCATTACCTTTGCACAGGGCGAGCAGGGAGTTATGCGTGAAACAGCCGTCACTGTTCTCCGGCACACGCCACCCCTCATGATCTTCCGCCGCGTATTCAGGAACATAGCATACCTCATCGGGGCGGTTGAGAAAGGCATCCTCGTTCTTGTAGATGTTTCCCTCCCCGCCGTATTCCAGCTCGTAGAACACGCCTTCCGGCATTTCCACCTTTTTACCGATCTCTATCATTTCTTCCTTTATTTTAAGATTAGGTCCATCAGCAGCCGAAGGGGTGTAATATTCACCTCTTTTTTAGAAAAAAGACCGCCGCAGCCGTAGCCGCGACGGCCCGTCATCATTATGGCATGTGATGAACAGGTTCTATTTCCGTTATTCGTCCTCGTAGTACGGTACGCCGTGTCTTACCGCTGCTTTTTCCATTTCTTCCCACCAGATTTCATTATGGCGGTCGTTGTCAAAATCTATGGGCTTGCTTTTACCGAGCCGTAGCCGGTCCCGTGTCTCCATCTCCGTTTCAAATACAATCTGTTCCATCTCTTCATCCGTAACATGGTAGGTGTTGAACGGCTCCGGCAGGGATTCCAACTCCCTGCGTGACAGCCCGGATTGCCCGCAGGTGAAAACCTTGTCATAGAAAGCGTCATCTTTCGGCGGCAGTTCGGGTTCCTGTTCCGGCAGCACATCCAGATAATCCGACTCGTACAGGTAGTTCTCGTCGCGTCCCTGCGTCTGCCGGTTGTTCTCAAATTCTTCCAGGTCACTTTCCGTCAGGCGGAATTCCTTCTTCTTGCGCCGCAGGTACTCCATCATGTTTTCGAGGGAGGAGAACGGGGCTACAAGCTCCATGGAAGAACGGCTGTGCCAGGCGTCGCTCCGGTACAGCAGGTAGACCTGCGGGCGGTTCCGGGCCGCCTCCTCGCAGTATTCGCCGAACTCATACAGGGCGTTGTCGAAACTTCCGAATGCCAGCCTGATTTTGTCCTCGACGGATACGAACTCCCGGCATTCCTCGAACCGGCGTTGCACGTATCCGATGAAATCCGCATTTTCCAGAGACTCCATGACCGTGATGTCATCAGTCGAGAGTGCGATGTCGGCTCCCGCAAAATTGTCGGCTGACAGCACGTGCTTCTCTTCATTGTATTCGTCTTCCGCCTGGCAGACGGCCATGCCTGGCGTTTCCGCCTCGATCTCCACAACCTTGCGGAGCGTCTCTTCGATAGCTATCCGGTATTTTTTCATTGTATGATGTTTATTTGTTTCAGTTCACGTTTGTAGTCTCTCAATGACGGCTTGTGCCCTTTCTCCCTTACGATCTGGCGCATCTGTGCAAAGGTGTATGCCTTCTCCATGTCCAGGCCGTAGTCCGTGGCGAATGCCGTCATTCCGATATAGCAGAAGCCGAACTTCCTGTGCAGCATGTCAGCCGTATAAGGAGTCATGTCTTCCGCCAGGGTTACGGGGACAGCCATTCCCCGGATCTTGAACTTCAAGCCCTCGATAAGGGTCCCGCAGTTGTCGCTGTGGTAGGTCAGGTCCCCGCGGCGGGCGCAGTAACCGATGGTCTCGCCCATGAAGGTGTTGCGGAAGATTTCCGTACGGTTCAGGTCCTTCAACTTCTCGACACCGTAATAGCAGACCGCCTGTACGGCTTTCAACGCTTTGTCCACACGGGGTTTGACAAAGCGGGGGTCGTTTTCCGCCACGATCTTTTCCAGCCACGTGCGGTGGAAGGTTCCGACAGGCACGTCGAACACCTTCTCCGGTGTGCAATATTTTGAATCCGACCGCGTCATCATCAGATGTGCCGAGGACGGCTCGTATTGTTCTTTCAGGTAAAAGGCCAGACAGGTATTGCCGACTTTGCAGTAAGTATAGTCGTCACGGCTGTTTTTCAGCGACAGCATCGTGGTTTCCCCGCCGTAGAACTTCTCGGGCAGTCCGGTCTGTCGGCAGAACTCCGTGAGGAAATGTCCGGGGATGGCACGTGCATAACTGCGCTCCCGGTAGCACTCCTTCGCCATTTGTGGGGTGATGAACCGTTTGGCAAAGTCACAGATATGGTGATGGCCGTAATCATACGCCTCCCGCGTGTTCGCGGAGGTCTGGAACTTTTTGGACATCTGGCGGAACCAGCGGAAACACGTCCCGTGCTCCATGCAGTAGTCGACAAATTCCCGCGTCCATACATTTTCAGGAAATTCGGGACAGTTGCCGTTTCTTCGGATGAATGCCTTGCACACTTCCACCGTGAGCAGGGATTGTTCAGTTTCCTCGTCGATATAGCAGTTCGTCTCCCGTTTGCTGTTATCGATGGCAATGACCAGTCTTTCCGGTGTCTTGAACCGCTTCGGCAACTCCCCGAACATGTAAGGGTGTTTCTCCATCAGCCGGTCCGCCAGCATGTCGTCCAGATATACCGACAACGGCTTGAAAAACTGGGGGTCTGTGATGAAGTTTTTCCCTTCGGTCGAACAGACAGCCGCATGGAGAATCTCATAGGAATAGAACCGGGCGGGGACAAGCGAGAGGTCATGTTCCGCCATCTTGCGGTAGTATGCCGCAGTCTTGAAACGGGACGGCACGACGGCATCGGTAACCGTGCTCAATATTTTCATCCCGTCGAGCATCCCGTAATAGAACTCTTGAGTCTTTACCTCAACGGGGACATATCCGAGGATAAGCCCCGTTTTCATGACGGCGTCTGTCCTGCTGTCCGTGTAATACGGGTCGTAAATATAGCTGCGCAAGGCCAGGTATGCCAGTTGCGCGTCCCAAAGGCGTTCAGGTATGAAGGCGAGAATGTCGAAATCCCCGCGTCCGTTTTGGATGACCGCTTCTGCCATTTCTCGGGTAACCATTGCTTCGGGAACAGCCGTGATATTCTTCGGTTTTTTGCGCGTGGCGTAGTCACAGACTGCTCCCGAACGGTACGCCTCCGGGATATTGCGCAACTCGAAGCTGTGCCAGCTCTCCGTGCTGCCCGCGATGATTCGTTCTATACGTTCGGGTGTGAGGAAACGTCCCGGAATATGGCTCAGTACCTCTATTTCCTTGCTTTCGACGGCTGCTTCCACGATCTCTTCCGTGAACAGGTGTTCCGGCAGCCATTCTATGGCCGATACGATGTTATTGTGCCGCATACAGTTTCTTTTTAAGGTTGGATGAACGGACGATTCTCACAAGGCGGCACCCCCGGTAGACATAGAGTATCCTGGATTCCCGTTCGGCGAGTTCCTCAAGTCCCTGCCAGTGCTGCGGTGTATTTATCTTTTCGAGTCGGACATGGTTGTTCACATACACCGTGATCGGTTTCATGCTGTTATGGGAGGGCGTATCTTCGACGAAGAGCGGCGGTTCACAGTGTTCTCCCTTGTCCATGAGATGCCATCTGCCGTTATCGAACAGGAGGCACGTGTCCTCCATGCGGCCGAAAATGTCTGCGTTGTCCGCGATGCGTGATGCGGATTGCCGCGGTGTTTCCCGTCCGTCACGGATCTTTGAAAAACAGTGGATGACATCGCCGGTTCCGGTCCATTTTCCATAGGGTGACGGTCCCAGTTTTTGGATGTCGCCCAGCGACAGCAGGGCATCTACCCGTTTGTCATTGGGATAGAACACCCGGAGTTTCCTCACAAGGTCTTTTGAAAGCGTCTCGTGGAGCGCCTTGATGTGCCGGACACTGCCGTCCGGCAACAGTTTTCCGATTTGTATGCTCATAATAGTGCTATCTCTTGTTGTTGAAGTATAGCCGGGTCGTCCTTCTTTCGATTGACAGTCCGGCTTGAAAATTATGATTTACAGAAGTCTTCGGACTGGTATCCGGCCATGTCCGGCCCGAAACCGCGTGTCATTCCGTCCTGTCGTCTTCCTGTCTTTTCATTTTCAGTTCCCTGCCGGTTGCCGTGCGGCAGAGCGGCAGTTTCCCGGAAGCGGTTTGCTTGCATCCCTCGACGAGCCGTCCTTCGGACACCATTTTCCCGTACGTTTCCCTGATATAGCGGTATGCCGGGGAGGTGTTCGAATAAACGAACTTCCCACGGAGTGTCTTGACACGCAGCTTTTCGACGAGTATTTCCAGCACCTGCTCCCGGCTCTTGTACAGGTTACGGCGCTTGGTGCGGAAGGCATCGAGAAAGACACCCCCGATAGTCATGTCATGAGTCTTGTGGTAATACGCGAGTTCTTCCTCCTCCGTCAGGTCGAGAATCTCGCCGTAAGTGTCAGTACGCAGGTACTGGAAGGTCGTTCCTTGTGCCAGAATCTTCTCGATAAGCTCCATGTGCTCTTTAAGAACAGGACCCGATAACGATTGGGGATGACAGTACAGGCATGTCTTTCCGAGGTACACCTCGGGACAACCGTCTTTGTATTTGTTTTCCTTGATGCTGAACCCTGTTTCCGTGAAAAGGCGCTTTACCTCGTCGAAGAAGCGTCCGGCTTTCTCTTCCGGCATGCGACCGCCGTCATAGCCGGACTCGACGCGGAAGTATGTGTCGATATATATCGGTGTGTCCATTTGCAGTTCTGATTTTGATATGTTATATAAAGCATAGCCAGGAACCTCCCGTTCGGGTTCCGGGCATCGTTGAAAATATTCTCATAGACGTATGGAATCGAACACTTTGTCGATGTCCTCCTGCGCCAGCCCGATGTAGCGCCGGGTGGTTTCCAGGTTGGAATGGCGGAATATCTGGTTGAGCAGGATCAGGCCCTCGGCCGAGCGTCCCATCAGCTCGTAGACATAGCGCCCGAAAGTCTTGCGGAAGGTATGTGTGGAGAATGCCCTGATCGGCAGCCTGTACCTTACCCTGAATACCTTGAGCAGCCTGTTGATGTATTCCAGCGAGTAAGGTTTCCCGGTACGCGGGCTGAGAAAGATGTACTGTTCGGGGGCGGGTTGTCCGAGCATCTCGTACAGGAAACGGTTCTTCTCCTGCACGTCCCTGTTGAACTTGATCAGGCGGTTTTTCTTTGTTTTCTGCTCGATGCGGGTCATGGTGCTTTTTCCCAAGATGTCTTTCCAGCGCAGGGTCCTCACGTCGGAGGCCCTGCATGCCGTGCAGAACGACAGCCAGCAGTAGGTCTCCCACAGGTACTCGCCGTCCTTCTCAAGCCCGCGGACCAGCCTGTTATATTCCGCTATGGGCAGGTAGTCGGCTGTCGTCAGTTGTCCCTTGATTCTTGTCATGCGGCAGCCTTTTAAGATTTCGGCAACCCTTCCGAGAGCATCAGCTCGGCCAGCGCCCCGTTCTGGGGAATCATGGCCGGGATGTCCGTACGTCCGGGCTTGTAGATTTCGGTTGCCACGTTATAGATATCCCACGCCGTGAGCGTCTTCTTCTCTTCGGCGAGTTTGAGCAGGTCCTCGGTGAAGATGGAAATTTGGGACTGGTTCAGGGGATAGGTCTCCACCTTGGACGAAAGACGCTTGTCGGAACTGTCATGCGATACGCGCAATGCTGTCAGCAATCCGATGTAGGCGTACATCTCCACCGGGGTAATTACTTTCGCTTTCAGGCGGCGGATGCGTTCCCTGTCCTCGTTCATCTGTACCTCGAAGTTCGAGAGCCACTCGTCTACACGACCGAAAAGCTCTTCGGTGGAGACTTTGTCTTTCCCGTAGTTAGACACGCTGCGTTCGGGGGAGAGGATGCACTGGTTGTGGCACACCCTGACGCACGGGCCGATGGCCGCCTGGATGCCGTCCTGATGGAAGGCGATGACAATCGTTGTAGTCAGCTCGTCCGTTTCCCATTCCTTGATGCGGATGGTCGTATAAACGCGGCGCAGGATATGCGCCTCGACGGCCATCGCCCCGTACTTTTGTTCCACCTGGGGCAGGACGACCACGCCGGGCTGTGCCTTGTTCTTGTTCTGGGCGGCGAAGATTTCCTCCACCTCGTAGTTCAGGTTGTGTTTCTGGCAGATGCCCGCCATGCGCTCTATCACCTCGTAATGGTAGATTCCCTTGAGCGGGTTGCCATAGATGTCATTTTCCTTGTGTGTGCGCCGGAGCGTGTCGAGCGTCATCACCTCGACGTTGTTGTTCTGGAAATCGAACTGCACGGGGGCAGCCGTTGTTGCTAATACTGTTGCCATAATGATTGATATTAAAAAAGTTATACAATAAGAAAGGCGGTGAACCGTTGTCCATCGCCTTTCCGGAATTCATTTTGCGGTTTCAGGCAGGTAACACCTGCATATCAGGTCCGTGATACTCGGGTAATACACGTTGCCATAAGTTCCGTATGGTCCGAAACGGGCAAGGAAGCGGAAGTAAAAATCTACCGGACGCCGGTAGCTCGTCTGTATTTTGGTTTTCAGCAGGCGGTAGGCGTACCCGTCAGAATTTTCCACCTTGACCTTGCGCCCGTTGAAATAATAGTTTCCCTCCTTATCTGAAGAAAACGATACCTCTTCCTTTGCCGGACGCTCGCCGGTAACGACCCTGAAGAAGTCCCCCAGGGAGCGGCAATCCTGGTATTCTACCGGAATCGTGTCGCCCTCTCGCAGTTTCACGTCCAGCTTGTCAAGCAGTGTCTTGATGGCGGGCGTGTAGATATTTTCGGATTGGAAGCATCTTGTATCCCGCCAATATTTTTCGAAAAGAGAGCCGATTTCAAGGAGCAGGAACAGGGTTTCACGCGTTGTTTGCGGTTTATCGGCCAGATACGGAATATACTCGGTCACCAGTATGGAAAGTGAAAGATACTCCTCCGGTTGCAGTTCGCTCTTCTGGTGCAGGTTATAGTGCCTCTCGAGCAGGGAGTCGATGTCGGCTTCCCGCAAGCTTTCGTCCGTCCATGCCAGGCAACCTTCTCTCTTGCAGGCGGGACATTTATCCGCTCCATACGGCAGGAGCATCACCTTGCCGCAATCGGAACAGGTGACCAGGTCGCCTCGTTCCGTATAAACATCTACCGTTTCCATTCTCAATCCTCCGCGTAAGGCCATTCAAGGCAGCAGTCATTGCATACGGCCACGCCCTCGTCACTCAAAATGTCAATATCTGTGCCCCCACATTCGGGGCATACCGGTGCCTTTTTCTTGTCCATTCGTCGCTCTGCCGCTTCTTCCGTCAGAAGCAGCGGCACCCAGTATGCCGATGTGCCGAAATCCCGCATCCCGTTTTCATCCTGTATGGGTTCACAACCTTTCGTTCCCATGTATTTCTGGGAGTCCGGCCAGCACACGGCACGGTAACACTTGTCCCGCTCGGGCGATTTGCCGGTATGGCGTATATAGTCTTCCTCGGGCACGTAAAGCGCCCCGTTGTCCCCGCTTTCCCATGCCGGGTAACCGGTTCCTTGCTCCTCGAAAGGAGCACTTTCCTCGGGAAATTCCACGAGCACATACAGCTTGTCATCCCATGCCAGGGAACAATCGCCGCAGTGGAACCGGCTTTCGTGAATATCATAACGGATATTTTCCGAATTGCATTTCGGACAGATAATGTCTTTTGTTTTTACTTTCGGGAAACCCAGGATTTCTCCGGCAATGACTTCCATGCTGGGCCAGAACAGCTGTTCGCAGTAATCGTCGGCCATCTTTTCCGCCAGATTCCGCATGTCGTCGTCGCTGATCTTTTTCACATCGAAACCTTGTCCTTCCAGGTCATTGCGGTGGACGGACGTGATGGGGAAATACCCGGCATTCAGCTCCCGGATAAATTGTTTTTCCTCTTCTGTCGGTTCGGGTAAGTTGTTGAAATATTCCCTGAGCCGTTGATAAAGTTCTCTTACCATAATTATATTCCTGTTTTTAATCTAATATCCACCAATCGAGGACCAGTAGTTCCGGTCCATGATTTTTTCAAGTTCGAGGTCGGAACGTTCTTTCCAGAGGTCGAAGTCATCAAGCATCTCCGTTCCGTCCTCCAGAGAAAGCACCGTATCCTCATTGTCAGACAGATAGTCTTGTATGTCATATCCGGACGGATAACGGTTTTCCCGGATGATTTCTTCTGCAGTTTCCTTGTCCATTCGGTTGCCATTTTTTCAGTTCGCCGGTATTGTAACCGGATTCATTTGTTTTGTCTTTTCCCTGTAAAACCTGTCGATGGCAAAGAAGTAGTCCTCCGCATCCCAATCAGTGCCCGCATGTCCAGTCTCGAATTCCTCCGCCCACCGGACGATCTCGGCATTGACAGCACGGGAATCCCTGTCCTCCCACAGGTTGTCCGCCCCGGCATTGTAGGCAAGGTCCACGACTGTCTCCTGCAACTTGTTGTTGCCGTTGCACTCCCTGCCGTTGGAACGCAGCCATAAGTCCACGTCGACGGCATCCTCTTCCGTCGTCCCGTTGTGCAGGCACAGGCACTGCCCGTTGCCGTTATGGCATACGAGGACCGGTCGTTTGGTGTCGGGGCATATCCGTACCAGCAGCTCATTGGCGGCAAGTGTTTCTGTATCATGCCCATTGAGCATTGCAGGAAGCGCCTGGCTGACCAGACTCAGGATTTCCTGTTCCTCCTTTGTCCCGGACGGCTTGGAAGCCAACAGGTTCTGTATGCGTTTAAGAAGATTGTAAATCATAATCAGCAGTCGTTATGTTCTTTCCAGATTTTACGTTTCTCGTCATAGCTTTTGTTTTTCCACCATATATTACAGGCATCTACAAATTCCTGATAACTTTCTTTAGGAGAAAAATCATCCTGACAATATCCTGTGATACGCTTCATTTGCCGGAAGTCAGTGGAACCCCACCATTCCTCCATGCGTTCTTTGAACTCTTTTAAAGTACAGAATGGCTGATGGTCCTCGCATTCGTCGCACCAGTTGTCATAGCGGTCTATACCCGTGGTACCGATGAATGTACGGGCATTCGGATCCACCCATGCCTGGGTCTGTATATTGTCTGAACCGCACTCCTCGCATACGACAATCCCGTCGTCATTGACATCAGCGGAGATGAACCCGTGTTCTTCCAGCCAGTGGGCAATCTCAAGCAGTCCCTCGGTCTGTACCTGTCCGATGGGCTCATCGAAATCCTCGCCGGCTTCGCCGTTGAGCGTGCAGAGCAGTTTGCCGTTCCCGTCGATGAAAAGTTCATAAACGGTCGCACTTTCATAACCGCCGTATCCGTAAAAAGCGGAATTGTGGACCACCACTATCGGGGAGGTTTCATACTCCGGTGATTCCACCTCCCGGTAATGTACGCCGCAGTTGCGGTAGAACGTGCCGATGATGTTGTTCTCCTTCTTCACGGCATTGCGGATTTTCTCCATAAGTAATCTTCTGATGGAGATGATACTGAGGTGCGCATAATCCTTACGGAGGCGTCTGTACACTTCCTGCTCGAAGTTGCCTCGAACAGAGTCGAAAGGGGATACGCCGGCGTTCTCCCGGATATATTTGTCCTCGTTGAAGTTGTAGCGCCGACAGACAATATTCTTGACGCGGCGGAATTCCTCTCCGGCAAATTTGAGGATACTGTTCTCGCCTAGCGAAGTCGGAAAATAGCAGCGGGGCATGTGCGCTGTCATTTCACGGTAAAGTGCGTCATCGTCTTCCGGAAAGGTTCTGTCTGTTTCCGGCTTTGTGGATTTTTTCTGTTCCATGTTGCTTGTTTTTTATCTGTAGTTGAACAATTTCCGGTTTGCCGCCCGTTGCATGGCGGTCACCATATTCTTATGTCATAATCTTTAAAATAGTATTCCAACTCTTTTAATCCTTCCAAAGAGTGCAGCTCGTTCTTTCCGGTCACTTCGATGTCGACGGATACTGCATTTTCATCTTTGATATTTACTTTGGCATTGTCAAACACGCATCTTACATATTCTTCAATGCATGAGGCAGGCAGGTTGTTTTTTACAATATTGAGTACCATATTATTTATTGTTCATTAAATGTCTGTTACGTCCATAAACCGGGCACCGCTTGCGGTATCTGCATTCGCCCCGGGCCGCGTCGGTATGCGCCCGGTGCCATTCATCCCAGCTCTTCACTCCATTGTCTGTAAGGAACATGATCAGTTGCATACAGCAGAAACCGCGTTCCTCTCGTTTCCGGTCATGAAGGTTGGCCAGCCCGTTGTCCTTGAATCTCATTTGGAGGATTATTACAAGGAAATCATTTCGAGGATGGCACGGATCGTGTCATCCTCGAAATATCCCAGCGGAATTACCGCACAAGGAATACAGTCTTTTGAAAGCATGATATCAGGAATATACACGTTCTTTTCCGCATCAAAGATGACGGGCTTACCCGTATCATCGGTCAGGTCCCATTTACCACCGTTGTGTTTCAGCTGTCCCATGACATAGCCGAGCATCTCGGATACTTCGGCATTTTCTTCTGGTTTAATCGTTTTACTTGTTTCCATATCAATATTTATTGTTTTTCGCTTTTAGCATTTGTTCTCTCATGGCAAGCAGTATTGCCTCGATACCGCGGATGCTTTCCTCGTTCTCTTTCAGTTTGTAATAGTAGGCGTTCGCTTCGTCGTAGTCTTCCCGTGCCTTGCGCAACCTGCATTCCTTGGCGTCACGGACCTGTTCATAGGACAGGTCGTAACCGATGAACTCGTCCATGAAATAGGAAACCGTACGCCCGTAATAGTGGTCCGTGCGGGTTTCCACCGCAGTACGGATGATGTCGTCACACCGCCTTCCGAGTGTCCGGAGTACGTCGCTGATATGCCGGTCATGGTACTCGTAACCGAAGAAACGGGTATACCACTCGTGTTCCTGCCGGTTTGTCTTCCCCGCGTAATACTCGTACCATTGGGCGTCGCACTTGGTGTGCCTCTGGGTAACCTTGAATATGGCATACTCTTCACCGATCCATGTAAAACGTGAGAGTATCTCACTCGCTTCTTCCTCATAGTAGCTATCCCGCCAATTCAATTCTTCGGTCTGGCTGAGCGGGAGGAATGACTGTTTGGTGATCCACTGCCCGAAACCTTTGTGCGTGACATGCGGAAGCACTTTCACGACCTTGCTCCATGCCTCGTTGCAGGCTTCATCCAGTGAAGGGAAACTTTCAGGAAAGCGTTCCCTGTCCGTTCCGTCTCGCAACACCTCGTTCCAATCTTTGTCGCAGACAATGAGGGTGAGGTCCTCCCTCACATGGCAGTCGCGTTCGCAATAGCCGTAGGGAGCATCGCAGAGCGTGTACCACTCCTTCGGTCCATAACCGTCGTCACGTCCCAGATAGCGTCTGGGCTTACCCTTCTCTGTCTGCACCTCCCACACTTCCGTGCAGTTTCCACGGTCGATATGGTGCAGGCGTACCCTGATTTCCTTGTTATCTCGTTTTTCTTCCATGTCGTTCATTTTTAGTATGGCCTGTCTTTTTCTTTTCGAGAATCCGGTAGATTTCTTCAAGGTCATGCTCATTGTCTATCGGTTGCCCGTATTCCGTATCCACGATGACCACCCTGGCATTGGCCAGGTGACATCCTGCTATCGTCTTGTCATAGTCGCTCCATTCAGGATTGATTTCTGTTACCGTGTCAAATTCAAGTCCGTATGATGTCTTCATTGTATTTCCAGTTATTATGCGTATTTTTCTATTTTATGCTGCCGCTTTGTTCTGCCCGTCGATAATATGCCTGCATTCGGCTTCCAGTTCTTTCATACATTCCGTACCATAGAATCCCCAACAACTGTCCAGTTCATTGTCATCGTCACTTTCCGGCATGATGCGATACCCGAAAACTTCCCCGGTATAGTAGTTGTCAAGGGTACTGATTTCGTCTTGCAGGTATCCCTCGATCCGCTTCCTGCGTTTCGCGGTGATGTTCTTCCACCCGTATTCCCGGCGCACCTTGTCCAACGGTACCGCGATGATTCCGAAAAATCCGGAATCCCACGGGCAGCTGAACGGCGAGGTGGATATTGTAATGCCGCCATGGTCGTAGAGGTAGACCGACAGGGCGATATATTCCTTCAGGAACGATTCCCGGAAATTTCCGATATGCCCTTCAAAAACCTTGTCTATATCGAAGTGGTCATCGAACTCCTTCTCCGGGCGGTAGCGACGATGTGCCGTATAAAGCGTACCGAGATTGTCATACGCTTCACGCGGGCTTCGGGCGTCATCATCATAGTAGATGTTGATGTGATACCCGTTATATTTGATTTGATTATATAGGTTCATTTGCCTGGGTATTATGTCTTGTTACAAAGTCTTACAAATTGTTCCGTAATCTCGTCCCGCTCGAACTCGTCGCAGTTCAGGTCGAAGAATATACCCGAAGCCGCGAGCATGTCATGGGCTTCCCCGTAGGTAAGGTCGCTCCTGTGCCTGTATCTGTCCACCATGTCCCGATGTTCGGCTTCCGCCCGGTCGTGCAGCCTCATTTTATACTGCCTGTACCATGTGGGGAACTGTTCCTTGGAAACCATATGTTCCAGCTGCAAGTCCCGGTATCTTCCCGGTGCCAGCAGGATGTGGCTGTCAATGTAGGACTTCGCCTCGGCTATGATTCCCTCCCTGGTGAAGGGACGGTGGGAGCGTGCCGTGAAATGCACCCATCCACCATGCAACGGGTGTTCGATTTCAATCTGCACACCCTGCCTCCTGACATGTACCACGATATAGGCGGTCTGGCCGGGGAACATATCGTCCTTGAGGCTCACTTCCCGGCAGGCCGGCGGGTCAACATGGATGTAGTGGTCCTGCCTTGTGCCCTCGAGGAACCTTTCAAGCTGCCGCATCGACTGGCAGTAGATGAATGTCCCCACGCGGCACTGGCCTCGGCGGATGTCGCCGTAATAGTACTTTCTTGCCCTTGCTCCGGTAATGCGGGACTCGTCCGATGCCTCGAAATAGCTCCGGTAGGTATCGTCCGTACGGCAGAAATCATATATTTCCTGAAAAGTCCTTGTTTTCATTTGTTACTCCTTTTTATGTATTGTCTTCTTCCGGCGGGGGAAATTCCCCCGTCCTGTAAAATATCTCTCCGAGACGGTCAGCCTGTTCCGCCAGACCTCTCTTCCGGACAGCCGACACGGCATCGCATGCGGCCTTTTCGTACATGCCCAGCAGTACCGCCTCGGGCAGGCGTTTCGTCCGCCACACCTCCTGTGCGGTGGCGAGCATCTCCACCTCGCAGCCCAGATGGGCGGCTGTGAGGATAATGACGGCATTGCCGATAAAGTTCGGTATGCGTTCTTCCTGTTGTTCTCCTTTCATTGTTCCGTGCCTTTAATCCGTTTCGAACTCGTCTTCATAGACCTCGATCTCCTTCCCGCTCTCGCAGATGCGTACCAGCCAGGTGTATTGGAGCCGTTCCAACAGCTCTATACGGCGATAGCCCTTGTAGGGCACTTTCAGCGTTGCAATGTCTCCCGGTTTCATGTCAGGCGGGTATTTCAAACTGGACATGGAAATGGAATTCGCTTATCAGGCTGCAGATCTGCGGTACTGATTTAGGATCCTCCCCGTAAGGGTAGAAGATGGTCCGGCAACGTGTCAGGCATCGGATACCCTGTTTTCGTAACCGGTACAGCAGGTAGGCCCTGCGTCGTAGTTGTTTCTTGCTCATCGTATAAAGGATTATGTCGTTTTGATTAGAATAGCGGTGTGGTCGTCAAACAGGGGCATCTCTTTACGTTTTCGATGTAATGCCTCCATTGAAAGATGCTCATCTTGTGTTAACAGGGATGAGCATCATTTCAATGGAGGGAGTACTAATTTATTCTGACCCGCCACACCGTGCCGCCTACCGGGCGGGTGGAGATGACGGCCTATTTCTTACGCCATGCCGCCATCTTCTTTTTGATGTTGATATTGTTGTCCGCCAGCATTTTTTTCAGGACTGCCAGCAACCGCCAGCCTTCTCTGTTTTTATACTCTTCCGCCTTGGATGACAGGAACGCCAGTGACTGGTACTTGTCCAGACGCCGACCCCGGTCATTGACAGCCGTGCAACCGTGGAAACGAATCAGGTTCTGCATGGTAAAGAACGCCCCGGCTCCCTTATAGGCATCCATCCAGGCCTTGCTTTGAGGAGTGCCCCATGGCAGCCGGATACGACGGTCATTGAACTGTCTGACCGCGTTGTAAAGCTGTGTGGCGTCCAACGCGTGCCTGATGTGGGTTATCGCGATGGAAAGCGGGTAGTACAGTTTGGATTGCAGGTCCTCCACGAAAATATTACGGCCGTGTATACGCTTGTAGGGAACTCCCTTGCATTTTCTTGTTTCCAGGTTGCCCACGTGTTTTTTCAGCGCGTTGACATAGTCGCTCGCGATGGCCAAAACCACATCACGGTTGAACCAGCGGTTTCTCTCGGCAAAACCCGTGATGTCCTTGTGTTCCATCTTCATCTGGGCGTGCAGCTCGTTCAAGAGCATTTTCCACTGGTAATCATAGCCTTTCCGGTGAATCATCTCGGTCACCCCTGCCGGCTCTTTTTCACGGTAATGCGTGTATGACATCATATGGAACATTTGTGCCATGACCCACCGGCGGAAGAGTCGGTTGTTGGGAACGGTACCCTGTGCCATGATGCTGCCGAATATCGGGTCGTTGTCATCCAGGATGGTAAGTTTCCCGTCTTTGTTGGAGGCGATATACTCACCGCCCTCGGCTCCCTGCATGGCGAACAGGCAGCTCACGTCCACACCGGCACCGCGGAGTGCCTCGATACGCTCCTGCGCCCCTTTGGGAAGTCCGGCGGGAGAATTATGGCCGGCCACCGCCGGATAGACGGTACCCAAATCCGAATTCTTGCCGATAACGGTGCCCGTGGCGGCAAATTCCTTGTCCGCGATGGCGAATTCCGTGCCGCATCCGGGGCACAGGACTTTTGTTTCTTGTTTCTTTCTGCTCATTGTGAATTTGTTAATAGTTGATTACTTCCGGGTTCCACCCATTTTCTGAGTATCACCAGGTCCTTGTCTTTTTCGCTTTGCCAGAACCATTTGCCCATCGTTTCGGGATTCCATGTGAACCCGCCTATAATCCGGCAGAGGATATAGAATTCCAGCTCGAATTGCGCGGTATCCCGGTGTTGCCCGTACAGCATGTCCCCGTCCTCGAGGTCACTTTCGGGCAATGCCATGAAATACCGGCGGGACTTGCTCTGGCTGCGCTCCGATGGTATCGAATGTTTATAGCGGCGGTACAGCTCCTCCACATCCGTGAAAAAATCCCCGCAGCCGTACTCCGGCAACCACGGAGCGCCATCATGCCTGCCGTTCCGTATCATGTGTCTCCCGTTTACTTTTAAACTTCTGGACTGGAAATCAATCCGGAAATTTGCGCCGTTCTCTATGGCGGTGACGGTTTCTCGGTAAATATCTTCCATTTTCTCACCTGTTTACAATTAATGGCACTCAAACCCCTGGCGCGTATCTTTATAGTCCTGATAAATACAGTAGGACTTCGGTCCTGAACCAGGTAGTTGCCTGGCTCAGGACCAAGCTTGAATACTGTATCTTGAATTTGGGTCCCTCGTGCATATGCGGTCGCGCTACCTTCTGTTCAGGGGACTCATCCGGACGGCACATCCCTTTAAAAACCTGATACGGGCCGCGAGTACAGCTGGAACCTGTGTCATCTGTCGTGTTAGCAGGAGATGACACAGGCTCCAGCCGTGTGAATCGCGGCTCTGTTGAAATCCAGGCCTTGCCCCCTTTGCCCTGTGCTGTTCTTTTTGCGGTTCCCGGAATGCCGGCACGTTCCTTTACAGGTCCGATGTCTGCTGTGGCGGAAGCCGGAATGGCGCCGTCGTATAACGTTAGGGATACGACGGCGCGAGACGGGCTTATCGGGGACAGCAGGCTGAATCCATTCCCCCGAACCGCACGTTCCCGTGCTGGAAAAGACTGAAAGTTCTCATAATACCGGCACATGGCTTTATGCTTCCGATGTATCCCGCGTATGGGTCTTCTGCGGAGCCCGAAGGCGACGGTCAGCCGCCTTCAGACTCGGAAAGAAGACGTTGGTACGCGGGATGCCCAAACCTATTCCTTGAACTTTCCCGGTGTGCTCCGGTAACGGGTGCGGGACAGATGGCACATGACTTTAAATTCCCGATACATTACAGGCGCAGCCAGAATCGAGATGGGATTAACCGGGT
The DNA here is from genome assembly GCF_001811315.1 of Bacteroides sp. HMSC067B03. NCBI lineage: Bacteria > Pseudomonadati > Bacteroidota > Bacteroidia > Bacteroidales > Bacteroidaceae > Bacteroides > Bacteroides sp. HMSC067B03. The sequence goes on from NZ_KV804412.1 coordinate 249,250, forward strand.
GTTAGACCGGTTAATCTCGATATGGATTCTGGTTATAAGCCTGTAACGTTGAATAGCCTGCCCGTTCACCCGTTCTGCCGTGTGCCCGGCGTAACTTATAGCGATGCCACCAGCGTGTTGTACACCGCCCGGCTGGTCAGAAGGGCGTTACGCATGCAGCCGACAGTCAGGTAACCCGGTATGTCCCGGTCTGTTTTGTCGCGGTTGGCCTTCACGTTGCGTCCCCGTCCCCGGACGATGCAGCCATCCGGTTTGGTTCGGACATATCCCAGACCGCCGATCTTGCACCTGCCCGTCTGAACGGCTCTAAAGCAGTCCATCACGAACTTGTTCAGCTCGTTGAGGTCACTCTTCACATTACAGACCGGCAATACCTGTATCGCCCAGCTGAACTCGCCCTTGTACAGGTAACGGTTCACAGCGTCCACGGCTTTTGCCAGTGTCGTGTCCCGGCAGCGGATTGTCCGCCGCTCGATCTCGTGCTGGAAGGTCTTGATGCGTGATGACGAGAGCGAGACCATGCCGCCCTTGATACTGAATCCTAAGAACTTGAACCAGACATCGGCTGCCAGGTATTCCACTTTCTTGGGATTTAGCTTCATGGATTTATCTTCCAGGCGTTTTTGGAGTGTGTCCATCGCTTTTTCATAATCCTTGCCGATAAAAAGCATATCGTCGGAATACCGGACGTAGTAGCCGTTCATTTGTGACAGTTCCCCGTCTAGGTCGTAGAGCAGTACATCCGCCAGCCAGCTAGCCACAGCACAACCCTGTTTCAAGGATTGATACTTGCTTTGCAACCGGTTATCTTCATCGAAATAGAGGTCCGAGTGGTAATATTTCCTAAGTACGTCTATCAGGGCAGACTGGCCGTGTTTGGCCTCCACCTTGTCGAACGCCTCGTCGATGAACCGTATCGGAACACTGTCGAAGTATTTGGAAAGGTCGGACTTCCAGCCCAGACAGCCGCTATTGCCGGTTTCTGTCATCCGGTGGCTGACTTCCGTAACTACCTTGCCGCACCCTATACCGGTCTGGTAGGACTTGCACGAAGAGTGCAGCATCTCCGGCATCAACTCGAAGAGCAGGTCGTTGGCGATACCCAGTACTACGCGGTCCATCGGCTCGTTTACGTACACTGTGCGGAACTCACCGTTGTCCTTGGGTATCTGCGCCGTGTGGGGAGGGGAAATCTCGTACTTTCCCCGGCGCATGGCATAGGCCATCGCCATACGGGTATGCTCGTCGGTCAGCCGAATAAGTTGGTCTTTCCTAATGTCTTTCAGCACGCCTTTCTCAATGGCCTTCGTCCACCGGCCTATGTCGAAGAACATTTGCAATATCTTGTCTTCATTCATGGCACTCAAAACTTTTTTGGGAAAGGATAAAATTCAGTATGTCCATGCCGGATTCTACGTCACATTCCTGCTCGTACTCCTCGCCCGTGTAGTAACTGTAACCCATGATGAAGATTTTCCCGTCTTTCCGGAGCGACGCGTTCGTGATGACCAGTTCCACGGGGTCACGGTCCACAACATGGAGATAGGTCGAGGATTGTTCACCGTTGTCATCAAGGCTGCCGCCACACTCGGAAAGCAGCTCCACGGACAGGGCGTAACATTTTTCATTCAGGGCTTTCTCCGCCACGTGATGGTTGTTCATCTCTTCCGTAAGTGTTCGGATGCGGTCACCGCGTCTCTGCTCGGGAACCGGTTCGAAAGCGGCTTCGAACATCCAGACAGGCATCCATTTACGGAAGACGGCGGGTCCCAAGCGGCATATGTAAACTTCATCGTTCTCTTTCTCCGTCTCCGGGATATCCATTCCCGAGGCTCGCGCTGCCGCTACGCTCATGCGCTCGAAACCGCCGAGGCAGGAAGGTGCCGACTTCAAACGGTAGGGACGGATGTTTCCTACAGGGACACCCATTGACATAAGTAGCATCCCCTTAAAAGTGTCGGTAACGGGAGTGGTTTGCTGTTTGTTCATTCTTTTATTCATTTTCTGGTCTTTGTACATACATTATGATTTCTCACGCATCCTCCGCAAGGGCCACAAGCCGCTCTTCCGGCAGCAGGAACTCCTCGTCCGTGAAGTAATAGCAGATTTTCCGGTCCACGGCCTCCGCCTCGTCCGATATGGGTGCGCCGTCTTTGCCGACCAGCACGTCTTGCAGACCCGTTACAGAGACCAGGGTTTTGTATTCCCCGCCCGTTCCACGGAACAGCGTCAGTTCCCTGACGAAATATTCCCTGTCATTCCATGTGATAATCCCAAACATTTCCTCCACTTTCGGGAACAGCCGGCACAGGACCGGAAACAGTTTGCAGGCATCGCTCCGGAGCATCAGGAAGACACATTCCATCAGGCATAGTCCGGCATTTTTGAGCATGGGCAGCAATACGTCCGTGCCTGCTCCGTTTGCCTCTGCCACTATCAGGGCTTTCCAGTATCCTTCCTGGAATGAGTCCGTCCAAGGGATGAGTTCGGCTGCCCTGACGGAATAGGAAACCGCGATTTCTTCCGGATTGTCCTCGTCCGTGGAAATCAGTCCTATTTTCGTGTCATCTTCGACAGGCTCCTTTACCGGCAGGCAGACTTTCATTTTCCGGAACGTGTCCGTGTCCTCGTCCGCCCAGTTGACAAAGCCGCCGAATCTTATAAAATCATATCTGCTCATTTGTCATTATTGTTTATTGTTATTTACCTTACAATTCTTCCGGTTCTCCATCGTTGATACTCCGGTAGAAACGGTCTCCGTCCGCCCACTTCTTGGCGGTGATAGCCAGCTCGAACGCTTCCTCTATGGAAAGGCCGTCGGCGGGAAGGGCATCAAGGAGTTCTCCCATGCATACGTCATTCTCGCGATACTCTTTCTGCACCTTTCCGAGTGCCATTCTGCCCTTGTCCGTCTTTTTACGCCACAAAAGCATCTGTTGTATCCAATTTTTCATGCGATTCTTTTATTAAAGGAAATCCTTGGCATAACTGCGGGCTTCATTGAAAGTATTGAAGCCGATTCCACTCATGCAAGAGATTGCCCAGTATCTTAATTTCCTGCTTTCGGCACGGGCAAGATAGATTTGCCCGATACAATTCCCGTCTTTGAGAATGTCATGCCGCTTGTCTTTTGTAATCCGTACCATGTTCCGACATTCACTTGTCCATTTTCCAAAATCCGTAATCGGACCCGTCACCGGGATGATCACCGAAATAGTACCCATCCGGTGAGTAACTATCGAGCGTGTCGAACAGCGATTCCAGCAATCCCGCCGCGTCATCGCTGTTCCACCAGTCTGCTTCTCTGTTCTCCATGGCATGGGCGGGGACGGCATTCATCACCTGCACGTACTCCGGTGTGTCACGGATAACGTCCAAGAACGCCGGAATCAGATCCTGCGTGCGCATCGTGCCGTGGGAGATGCTCTCTCCCGGCACGGCATGGAGGCGGTTTTGTGTCCTCTCGTCTATGAACATGGCGTTTAGATAAAGGGCAGACGGGTATCTTCCAGCATGGGGGCCAGCATTTGACACATCTCGTATGAAGCATGGTTGCGGTCATCAATGCAGCGTGAATCACGCCCTGCCATAGCGGTAATGGAAGCCTTTACCGTTCGGAAGAATGTCTGTTCCAGTGTCTTGTGGAAATAAGGAAGAGCCTGGGCGAAACGTTCGGACTTGAATCCCAAATCGTTCATGGCGTATTCCAGCTGTTTGGCCGCCTTGTACTCGCGGCTGTTCTCCAGGCTTTCCGGAATATCACCGAACTGTGCGGTCCGGAGCTGGCGTTCCAGTTCGATGACGGCCACCGAAAGCAACAGCTTGATGGCTTCCGGGTTGCCGATACCGTGTTTCTGCCCGTCAGCGGTATGGAACTCGATCAGGTTTACACTGTTATTCTCCTGTAATTCTTTGTAGCGTGCGAGGATTTCGCTGAGCGCTTTTGCTTTTTCTTTATCCATAATTTTATCTGATTTGATTGTTATTGCACACAAGTACGTCCCCGACGATGAAGTCTTTCGATGTCGGGTGATGAGCACGGAATATCCTGCTCGCTTCAAGATTGAGGGACAGAGGGATAAGTTTGCCTTCCTCGTTGACGACCATTGTCGTGTTCCCGTCCAGTTCCACCAGTTCGATGTAGCCGCCGACAATCGCCTGCATCTCCTCCAGCGTGAAGTCTGAGCCATTGGCTGGCTGCACGGGTTGGCGTGTTCCGTCCGTTTTGATGATTTCTGTCATGGCTGCTTTGAAATTTTAAGATTCATGACTCGCCAGTATATCCAAAATCTGTTGCAAAGGAAATTTTTCAGTCCAGAATCGCTCGTCGGTATGTTTGCCGTACGCCCGGTATCTGGCTTCCCCGTTTGCAAATACCGCCAAAATATGGCTGACCAGCACATTGTCCGGCGGAACCAACCTTTCCAGTTCCGTTTCGGTCAGTTCCACAAAGCACCAGTTATTGTCTTCCGGCAAGTCCTCGCTGCCCAGTATCCCGTCCTCGTCCGGCTGGTAAAAACCAACCGATATGTCATAAAAGTTCAAAGACTGGAAACTGATGTCATCCTTGAATGGCTTGACGGCTTCCAGCCTGCCGGACTGTGTCTGTATCCACTCTTTTGACAGGTACACGATTGCAAAGTCGCAGCAATCCCATGCACTGTCAGTTCCTGCCTTGAGCAGGAGGTATGGGGTAGGTTCATTTGAGATTTTCATCGTGTTTCCCTCCTTTTATGCCACGCGTGATACCGTTTCACGGTGCGTAGCTGGTTAATGATATGGCCAAAAAGCTCGCGTGAATAGATGCGGTAATGGAACACAGCCGAATACTCGCATACATTGCCGTGAAAGTCCACGTGGGAGCGGTCATCCGCAAAGTCGAACAAGTCGCCCTGGATTTCCAGCGTGTATTTGTTCTTCCGTAGCCAGTCAAAAAACTCGAAGATGTCCTTCTTTTGGGAGTAGAAAGTGCAGTATTCGTAGCGGTTTCCGCGCAGGTTCCTCAGCAATGCCGCCATCTCGTTCCGTTCCCGGCGGTCGCCAAATTCGGATCCCGTCCGAGTGGCGAGGTTCTTCAGGAAATATATTTTACCTCCATACTCGAAATAGTACGGTATGTAGGTGACCGTCTTTTTGTACCAATTGACATATTTGACAAAGGAAGCCTTCTTGACGATGGCGGGATGCAGGTTTACTTTCTCCATGTGTTCCCGAATCTGGCGGTAGATTTCCGCATTGGAAAGACGTATGGGACGTTCCGCCCGGAAATACCTGCCGTCCGACTCGAAACAGAGCGCGTACAGGTTTCGGTAATACGGTTCCCCGACAAAGAACCAGTCGCTCTGCATGCGGGCCGGAGGCAGGCATTCCAGCAGTTCGTAATAACGTTCCTCCATAATTTCATGGAAGGGCTTGCAAAGTGCCCGGGTATAACGCTTCACAAGCAGTGTCATGCGTACCGGTGATACAGCGACCAGGTACGGGTTCTTCTCCCTTTCGCGCAATGCTTCCAGCGTCTCGCCGCCGTAGTCGCTGTGCATGTCATCCGACATCGACGTGAGGCATGTCCCGTCGAAATAACGTGAATCGATGATGTATCTCATGGGCACTGGATTAAATGGTTATCTTCAACACCTGACCGGCGGCATATTCGGCATTGCGGGTGAGCTGGCGCTGCCATGCCTGGTTGCGTGGCGCCCACTTGAAAGCGTTACGCTTCAAAGTCGTACGCATATCGGTATCGGGTATTTTGTCGAAGAGGATTTGCAGGCGGTCTTCTTCGAAGTTGTAGACCACCTTGCCGCCATCGAACGGAATCTCACGATTTTCACGGCTTGCCCGTTCCTGCTGCTTTTCCCGCACCTTGCGGACGAGTTCGGGATACTTGAAGATTGAATGGCGTGCCGTGACGACAGGTTTCTTGACTTTGTCGTTCCACTCTCGCAGACGAGCGACGGCACGGTCGATGATTTCCACGTTGCCATGGTTGACATAGGTGGAGAGTCGCCCGGCGAGGTTGCTGACGAAGAGAGCCCGGCTATAGCCTCGTGCCGTACCCGTATCGATACCGTGAATGGTCGAGGCGGCATCGTCGATAATGGCCTTGACCTTCTGCCACTCCTCCTCGAGACGCTGTTCTTCGGGCTTGGCCGTTTCGGTAGCCTTGCGAATCGCTTCGAGTGCAAGTTCTCGCCATTCCCGGAACGCCGTGACGCTCCTGGCGTGGCTGTTGCAGGCCTTTTCGTTGCGGCCCGTGTTGAAGCGTGCAGGCCCCGTAATCATTGCGCTGGCACAACGGCTGTTGGCGGCGATCATGGCAGAAAAATAGCGTTTGTAGTTTTCCATGTAACGTCCCCACTGCTGCTCGGGTATCGACTGCAAATCCTCGTGCAGTTCCTTTTCGTGCGAGGCGATGTCTGACTCACCCCGCTCGTCGGGAGAGAAGGAGGTGAGGTTGTAGGAGCTGCACGCCTGCTTGAAATATTCTTCCAGATAGCCCGGGTGCGCCACTTCCACAACTTCCCAGTCCTTGAAGTCCGCCGGGGCGAGGATTTCTTCCTTGCCCGGATTCCCTACAAGATGGGAATAGCTGCAATACCCGTGTCTCTTTCCCCTGAAAAGAAACGTTACCGGTTCACTTTCCGGGGCATCCACGCGCCGCACCATGGTCACACGATGGGCATTCTCCTTTGTCAATAATGTTGTTTCCATACCTTTCTTCTTGATTTCGTTATTTGATTGTTTCCGATTTTTATTGTTGCTTCATCCGGGCGGCATGGTCCATTACGGAGGCGAACCCCACCTCGATACCTATCTGGTATCCGCCCTTGATGGTCGATTCCAGCTCCGCCTCGCTTTCGATCAGGGATTCCGAATCATCGGCATAAAGCCTGTACAGGGAGAATACGTCTGCCTCCCATAGCTTCCGGGCATTTTCCGCCGACACAAGCAGCCACACGAAACCGTCCTCACGGGTTACCTTGACGGCGGCTTCGCCATGGTTCAGAGTCCGCCACTCCCTGATGTCCAGTGCCACCCTCCACACGATATACATCAGCGCATCGTGGCGGCTTTTAATATCAGGGGAATCGCACAGGCGGCTGGCCACATCTTTGAGCGTCCGGAAAGAATCCGCCATGAACTGCTCCACGACATACGGCTTTTCGGCAATGGCGGAACAGGCATCGTCCGCCCTGCCTGATTCCGGCACGGCCTGAATATCCTCCTCTTCAAGGAAGATTTCACGGTGCAGGTAGTCCAAGTAGTAATATGATTTCATTCCGCTTATTCTTTGGGGGTGAAAGTGATTCTCGTGTGCCCGTCATAACCGAAGGACGGTTTCAGGCCGAAGGCTTCGGCATCACTGCTGATGCAGCAGATGTCCCAAATCTCCAACCCTCCGGCGCAGGTTATGACGGTATTGTTTTCAGATATTTGCGGCGACTTGTCTTTCAATGCAGCTCCGCCGCAGATGCCGCGTAGAATAACACCACGCTGATGGGTGGTGAGTCCTTTCGTTTCCATAGACCTAATCTTTTGCTTTTACACCGAACATGTTCTCCATTGTACTGGCGAGGGCTTCCTTGAAACCGTCGCTTACGCCCCAGTATTCAAGTAACCCGTTGCCGATGATCTGCATCTGTTCGTCGGTGGGCATATCGCCGTCATACCCGTATTCCTTGAGCAGGGCACGGCTGATGATGACACCTTTTACCTCGTTGATTTTATGTTTCTCTTCCATAGCCGTCAATACATTTTTACCCGCAGACCAGATATCTGCTTTCTCGTTATTTCTGTCATTTTCTTTATCCGTTTATAAAAGCATAGGGGCATTCCGCCCCCATAGTTGTTATTAATTCATATTATTTTGCATGAATTTTTCCGGAACACCTATCCGGCATAGATGTACTTGAGCTTGGGTACTCCGTTCTGGAGCACGGTGAAGGCGTTTTCTTTCACCTGCACGTCCTTTGCCTTTGGCCACCATAGCCACGAGAGTTTCCCGTCGGGTTTGAGGAATGCCACGGCATTACCCTGCACTTTCCCGACCTCACGCACGCCGAGGTCTTTTCCGCCCTCGAGCAGCCGGACGCACCGCCACTTCGAGCCAAGCGTCATTTTCCGTTTCACGTCTGCTAATGTTTTCATACTCATTGCGTTTTTATTATTGCATATAAATTCTGCATTTCCGGTTGCACCGTCTCAGGCTGTCCGCCGAGAGCGGGTAGCTGCGGTTCAGGTGGTCGGGGAACCCCTCGCGGAACATCAGCTCCGCCGTGGCGTACTCCTTGCACCATTTCCGCCGGCGCCTTCCACGGGCAGGTTTCGTTTCCGGCATCCGCTTTTTCGGGGATTTCGGCACGCGCCATTTCCCACCGACAAACACCGCTTCATATTCCCGTTGCAACACGCCGCTGCAATACGCCGCCACGCTGACGGCGGGCACACTTCCGAGCTGTCCCGTCGCGGCAAGGCTGTCAAGCGTATCGGTGGCAGCCTTGAAACTGGCAAAGCACCCGTAACCGCGGGTGCGCTTTGCGTCAAACACTTCTATCATATTTATTCGTTTTATTATTGGCACATCCGTTCTCCGCTTCCCCGCACAGGATAACAGCGGAAGCACGGCAGGCGGTTCCGCAGAACGCCAGACCGTGCTTAACCGTGTTATATACAAGGTAGGCACAACGCCTCACGGCGCAAGGAAGTCATATCGGAGGGAATTTTAGAAAAGTGCGGGCATTTCAGGGTGCAATCCTGACACAGTGTATATCAATGCCCGAAAAAGCGCGCACGCCCCGCAGTTTCCGCAGCACGTGTGCGCGTCATGTTACTCGCCATCGTCCCCGCTGTCAATTCCGGCGGTGATGTTGCATATCTCCTGCAATGCCGATTCTATCTGCACAAGGTCGTCGATGTCGAACTTCACGGCATCGCAGTCCTTCTCCCACACTTGGCGGGCTATGAAGACGGCATCATGCAGCGACCGCTCGGACTCTTCCAAAGCGGTTTTCAGGTCGTCCACGGTGTACTCCCCGTCCTGCGGCGGAGGTACAGTCCCGGCACCGTTTTTTGCCGGGAAATTCTTTTCGCCTATCACGTTACAGTTGCTTTCGCCCGAAATGAAAAGCGCGTATCCATGGCATACGCCACAAGAACACGCGCTTACGACGGCAGATACGAAAAGGGCAGGCAGTCCCACACGTTCAGCGGGCTGTCTGCCGTCCTTTTGCCTTTTTCGGGCAGGTTTCAGTTACTCCGTTGCCCTTATGCCGCTTTTTTGCTTTCATCGGCAACCGTTCCGGCAGGCTGTTCCGCCACCTTTTCAGCCTTGCCGGTCTTGGTCGTTTTCTCGGCAGGCTTTTCGAGGCTGGCGAGGTTCGGGGCGAAATTCATGGCGTTGCGGATAGCCTTTGCAGCGGCATGGATTGTCTTTTGGAAATCACGGTTTGACTTCTCGAGGTCTACTTTGGTTGGCACAAGACCGATACGCGCCCAAACGCTGTCGGTAAGGTCGTACTTCTTGATACGGTTTCCCGACTTCTCGCAGATGATGATTTCCGCAGGGGTTGTGGCACGGAATTTCGAGCGTATGCCGTCGGCATCGGCACGCAGTTTCTTTTCCTCCGCAATGGTGTGCCACATAATTGCGACCATGTTTTTAATCACACGGAAAATCTCGTTGTCCGACTTGTCGGCAGGCTCAAAGTCCGCACCGAAAAAGTGCTGTGCCGTCTGCACGAGTTCTCCGTCCTTGTTGGTAGAGTTGTAAACCAACATGATACCTGCAAACGAACCGATGTTTGCATACTGTTCCTTGTTCAATTTAGAAGTTGCCATAATGATAAAATTTTAGAAACACTGCGCAAAATCACGCATTGCGGGCACTCGGGGAGTCGAACCCCGAACTCTGCACCATAGCGCAAAGTGTGGCATTTCCTGCCACGCGCCCAAAAATTTGCCGTGCATTTCACCCTGCACGGCAAAATTTTTCGTAACTTTGTCGCACTTAAAACGTACCCCATAGCAGAGCTATCCAAATGAGCGCATTTTCGGCATATCGTGTATCGGCTTACTCACGCATCACTCGTGTCGTGGCTCTGCGCTGCTTTACTCCAATTTCGGCAGGACGCTTCTCTGGCACGTCCCGGATCTTTCCCAATCCGGCAGCTAACTGTAAGGTGGGGCATTTAGGCGTACCGAGCCGGGTATTGGGCATAACATTAGCATATACATTTACCGGCGTCCCCTATGCGGATAGTTTTTACCGCTATCGTGCATTTTATTCCGAGCGCACAAGGGCGCAATTATGGCATTATTTTTACACGTCCTTTTTCCATACAACTCTCGCACTCCCAAATTTGCGTGCTTTGCGTATGCGGACTAAAAACACGTTTTTAGCCGTTCCAACTTGCTACATTGGTTTGTAGTCCTGCTCGGTGTGGTTATTTAACACCCTATTTAATCGCTCCAAAGCGAACAGGCGAATTTTTGATTTTCCAAGCCTCAAAAATAGGTTTCCCACAAAAAGGGCTTTTTGTTTCTCGCTCTCGGCGGTCTTTGCTTTTCTGTTTTTTAATTCTGTTTTTTTACTATCTATTTTTTTATTCGTTTTTCTCCGTACTTGTTTGCCGTTTGTTTGGCTTTCGAGTACATGACTATTATAAAACCGTTTTTCAGAACTGCAAAACTTTTTGAGAAAAAAATTTTGGAACGTTCCAAAAACAGCCTTTTTACGAATATGGAACGCACGCGCGCGAAGAGAATTTGTAAATAGTTGAATATCAATTAAATAGAAAAGTAGGTTTTCTTTGAAAAAAATTTTTTCCTTTGCAAAAATCAAAAAAGCCCCGTTTCAACGTATGTATAAAATCAAAACTTTCTTTATTGGTTGATTATCAGAATATTAAGTATTTGAAACGGATAAAATAGTATTGAAAAGATTTTTTCGCTTTCAATTTGTAAGTAATGATAATGCAAAAGACGTTTTTAGGCTTACTTTATACAAAAGTAAACCTAATAAATCATTGATATTCAACGGTGTAATAAAAATAAAAAGATTGGGGAGGGTGTGCCTGCGGGTGCGGATTCGGTCTCTGTCCTCGGGCCGTTTTTTCAAGTCCGGTTTTCCAAAACGGCTCAAAATGCGGCTTTCGGATTGAAACTGTAAGCAGGTATCAAAAAATATACAGTAAAGTACTTGTATTTATCATGGTTGTTTAGTGTGCCGGTGTTCACCATGTCCCATATTTTTGAGATATTCTCACTTGTGGATGCCTGTCCTTTCAATTTTCACGGGTGTACAGACTTTCTGCACGATTTCCGGGTTCCGGCTTGAAGCTGTTTTTTAGATACGTTGAAAACGCATCAAAAAATATATAGGACACGTCGGTATATTGACTGTTCTTAACCGGATTGGACGACGGAAAAGGAGGATGTGTATTCCTGTCATTCAGAATGTTCGGATATGCTTTTCACAATCGGGCAATCTTGTAATGTTTTGTTCCTTAATCATATAGAATATACAGAACAAAGCTATCCACATGGATTCCGACTTATTTGTACGGTTTTTGTGACTTTATACAGGAAACCGTGGAAATGCAGAAGAAATGGGGTTCAGTCACCTGCCTTTTTGGTGAATTATACGTATATTTGCCGTATTGTATCCACTTATGTATGAAGTATGGCATTTTGCTGTTACAGGAAATATCTGGATAAAGAATCGAAAGAATGGAATCATATCATAAGAAGAAAATCGGGAGTATTCCGAAAGATAGCACGGGTGGGTCGTCCATTCGCAAGGGAATGGTCGTCTTCAACGGTGGGACATCGGAAACCGGACTTGTGGGAGATGTCACGGGTAATTGCGTGTCGGTTCCGGTAAGGATGACTGCGGGTAGAGAACTCGTTACCGATGACGCGGTCATGTTTATGAATGATTGCCGGGAAGCGAGCGAAGAGCAAAAGATTGCCCTCCAACGCCTGCTGAACGAAGGCCATCTTGCATGGGACAAGCGCCGGGGTGTATGTTCGGAATCTCTCTATGCTCCCAAAGACGGGCAGTTGGTAAAACTCAGCATCCTGGATGAGCATGTAATACTGGGGGCTTTTAAGGAAATCGACGCAAAAGGACGTATTGTGCTGTATTGCCTGCTGGACGAAGACGGGAGCCTGCGCTATTCCCTGCATGAAACAGTCGGGTACGCGGTGAATCTCCAGATACTGCCTATCGGAACCAGTGGCCGCGGCAGGTTTTCCGATGCCCTACGCCAGAAAGGGCTTGCATGGAACGGACGGCTGAAGGAACTCGAACGGCTGGCAACACGTGTCAGACGCGGTGACAAGTACTATTACCTGAATGACATACTGGAAATCCGTGAATGCAGGGACAACAACAGGCCGGCGGACAGGAAACGGTTGGAATGCGGGAACTATTTCATGGAGCGCAGGGATGCCGAACTGGTGCGTGAGTGCGTGCGCTCTGTCGTCAGGCTGAACCGCGACAAGGATGCCAGACTGTAACAGGATGACGATATAAGTTTTTTTTCTGTTTCTCTCTCTTGTATCTGGGGAGGAAGTGGTCCTTTAATCCTCATCTTATCCGTTTTCAACACTTTCCGATTCAAAAAAACAAAAACAGACGGCGTGCCGTCTGTCATGATTTGTTTCTTTTTTGGTATCTTTTTTCTTTGCGTCAAAGAAAAAAGTACATCTTTCTTCTTTCTTCTTGTATAATACTACTTATAGTATTGTTGCTACATTTGTAACACCCCTCCTGTCAGATACACGGTACATTTGTACCACATTGAAGGGAAAGATGTGGCGAATTTCGCGTCTTTCCACCCAAATTCCACTATCGGGAGCATGAATCGCAAGCCGATGTTGCCGCTTCGGAAAATTACAGTCGCCTTTTGCAGGGCAGCATTGCAAGAACGAAAACGGTCTGATTTTCACGTGCAGGAAAATAACCGCAAAAAGAGATCCGATAAAACATCTATATATGAAAAATATCCCCTATATTTGCATAAAATTCACATATAACTGCGATATAATATGATTATTCAGTTCACAGTCGAAAATTTCCTTTCGTTCAAGGAGCCGGCGACCTTGTCTTTGGCTGCTTCCGCGCTGAAAGAAAAACAGCCCCGGTCCGATGAGATTGTTTTTGAGCTTGAAGGTACGAACCTCTCTTTGCTGAAGAGTGCGGTCATCTACGGGGCTAATGCCAGCGGGAAATCGAATCTGGTCAAAGCGCTCGATTTCTTCAAATGGTTTGTCATCAATTCCTCCAAAGGCGTGCAGTCCGGCGAAAGCATACGGGTGGAAAGTTTCCGTCTCAACCGGAGGACGGAACAGGAGCCCAGTTATTTTGAGGCGGTCTTTGCCGACGAAACGGTCCAATACCGCTATGGGTTTGAAGTCGATGAAAAACGTGTACACCGGGAGTGGCTTTATCAAAAGGGCAACAAGCGCAAGGCAAAGGAGGTGGAACTGTTCCTGCGTGACGGCGATGAGTATGAACTGCATCCCAAATTTTCGGTCGGCAAAGAGGTTGTCGCCAAAAAAATGGTGCGCGACAATGCGCTGCTTCTTTCCGTGGCAGCACAGTTCAACGAAAGCGTCTCGGTGGAAATCATGGGATGGTTGGCCAACACCACGATTGTTCTTGGCAGCAGCGACGAGCGGATTTGGGAAATGGCGATAGCCCAGATCGATGATCCGTCCATGAAAAGGCGTATTGTGGAGTTTGCCCGGTTTGCAGACTTCGGAATCGACGACATACGCAAGGTTGACAATACAGTCATCAGTTCACACCAGCAATATGACGAGGAGGGCAACGCCACGAAGACGGTCACTTTCCCGTTCCGCGTAAACGAGTCGGAGGGTACGATCAAATACTTCTCGCTGGCTTATCCTATAATCGACGCGTTGGATCATGGCAAAAGGCTGGTTGTCGACGAGTTCGACTCGAAAATGCACCCTCTGTTGACCAGTCGCATCATCGGGCTGTTCAATTCCAGAGTGACAAATCCCAGGAATGCACAGTTGATTTTCACGACACATGACACCAACCTGCTTAATGCAAGCCTGTTCCGCAGGGATCAGATCTGGTTTACACAGAAAGATTCGTTTGGAGCCTCGGAACTCTATTCGTTGGCGGAATACAAGGTTCGCAACAGTGCACCTTTCGAAAAGGAGTACCTGATGGGGAAATATGGCGGTATCCCTGTCATCGGCCAGTTTGAACGGTTATTTGACCTGAGGGAGGAAGAATATGGCAGCACGGACGAACAAGCGTGATCCACGCGCGGCACGGACACTCAGGCGTATCAGTTTTGTCCGTGAGGTCAAACAATCCTTCCTGATCATCTGCGAGGGGGTAAATACGGAACCGGATTATTTCAATGCGTTTCGCCTGACCTCCGCCAATATTAAAGCGGTAGGCCAGGGACTCAATACGGTAGGTCTTGTCCAAAAGGCTTTACGGATGAAAGAAGAAGAGCGGAAGAAAGGACGCGAGTATGACCAGTGCTGGGTGGTATTTGACAAGGATGACTTTCCCGATCGGGATTTCAACCGGGCTATCGGTATGGCGGAAGCCGGTGGCATGAGGGTGGCATACAGCAACCAGGCTTTCGAGTATTGGTTCTTGCTGCACTATAACCTGGTACAAGGCCCGATGCACAGAAATCAATATGAAACAAAGCTATCCGGCTTGTTGGGCTTCTCCTACAACAAGGAAGCCGGTACAGGCGGTCGTGTTTTCAGGGAGCTGGGCGGTAAACAGGCTCAGGCCATCACGAACGCAAAAGCCGTATTGCGCCGAATGGAGGGAATACCGCCGGCACAAGCGGAATCTTCGACAACGGTGCATCTTCTTGTGGAAGAACTGAATAAGTATATTTAGCATATTCTGTCGTTTGCCCGGATAATATTGTACCCGGCTACCACCTCCTTCCGGTTTTATCGGATTTTATGTCGCAAAAACACAAAAACAGACGGCAAATCACAACGATGCCGTCTGTTTTTATTCATTTACGTTCCGTGGACAGATACGCTCAAACTTTTCGGTGTCTCTCTTTCCATTGGCTGACCTCTTCGTCAGAGACGGATGCCACGGTCCTTTTTTCCACATCGAACATCCGATGACAGAATGCCCTGGTAGAAAAAGGATTTCCAAGTTCCGCCAATATCCCTACAAGCCGGTTGTAGGAATCCATGTGCCACAGGTAATCGTACATCCCGCTGACCGGCACCCGTTCAAGCAATCCCATACGCGTTGTCTTTTCCACGCACTTGTCGAAAATCCGCGAACCCATCTCCATGTTCTCCATGTAGTACCGCTTGCTGCGCAAGGTGTCGTAACCTTTTTCACGCAGGCGTGTACGGTCTGCCATGTACAGCATGAAGATGACCTCTTCCGGGGTGAACGCGCCGACCAGCCCGGTGAAGCATTTCATAAACGGTATCACGTGTTGCCTTTTGTCGTCATTCCCTTTCATGTCCGTTTTCGCGTTCGTTCGTCCGTAATGTTTCCGCTTCCCCGTCATCCTTAATCGACGGATTGACATAGAACTGGCATATCCTGCCGTTTATCATCGGTTTATACACGGCGTATCCCAGTTTTTTGGCGTAACGCCCCACGGATACGCGGTTGGCGAACTTGCCGGTATGTTCCGTCAGGTGTTCCGACATCTCCCCGACGGTCATTCTGCTTTTCAGTTTCATATCATTCGCGTTTAAATGTTTTCCTGATAAAGGATAGCCGCGACTAATACGAACTGTTTGCAAATGGTATGAATTAATAAGAGGCGGTTCCATGAAATCGGCAAAGGAGGAATCAACCGGTTATACTGATACTTCATTCATGAAACCGTCCCTCATCTATTTTCCCATTATCCGGACAATCTCCCGTATCGTGTCGAAGTTCCGCTCGTCCAGCCATTCTTTGGCCACGTTCCACGAGAGCGACATTCCGAACTTCAGGTTCTCCATGGTGATGGTATGGTGCGACAACCTGCCTTCAGTGGGCTTGAGCCCTGCCGCGTGCAGTTCACACAGTCCGTCCTGAAAGAACGTGCACCCGCCTGCTTCCTGTTTCGCCTGTACCATCGGCACGATATACGGGATTTTTCCCAACAGCAGGCCTACCGCCCACCGAGTGGGTGCAAGACGCTCCCTGTATCCGGCTTTCAGCAACCGGAGGATGTCTTCCGGCGTACCGAGGCACGGTATCCGGCATTGCTGCCTGCACAGACGGCAACGGCACTCTACCGGCCGTCTTCCTGTCTTGCGGATGATCCGCTGTAATGCCGTTTCCATCGCTATGCACCCGGTGGGCAGTATTCAGGGTTCCTCTTGCGCCACAGTTCTATGATACACTCCCGTCCGGCCTGTGTCCATCGTTTGGTGGATCCGAAAGTATATACCTTGCCCCGGCTGTTCTCCCACGTGTAAGGCACATCGCATTGCCAGGCCCGGCAGGAAGGAAAGACCACCCATTGCCGCTTCTCGTACTTGCAGATGCCCTCTTCGGCAAGGAACTGGTGCAACTGTCGCGGCGATATGCCGAGTTCGTCAGCGATGCGCGTGCTCTTGAACCAGTCCCTGTTCTCGATAAACTCCTCGTAGAATACGATTTTCGGCAGGGATTCACTCACCACCTTCCGCAGTTCCAGAATCAGTCTCGTCGCCGATTCCATATCCTGCGGCATGGGACAATCCATACAGGGCAGACCGGGTGCCGCCACCCTGGGGCGTTCGCGTACGATTGTCTTCCCTCGTTTCACGGAGAGTTTGCCGATAGCCTCGCCCAACCATTCCGCCAAAGACAGGTCAGGGGCGATCCATCTGGCCAACGGTATGACAAGCGGTGATTCCAACCAGGTCGCACCGTGCCCCCGCCCCCGTGTGGTGAAGACTTGCGACTCGTATTTCCCGGTATGTCCGTTGCCGGCCATTTCCCTGCGGAGCATATCCGTGGAAGCGATGCGTAGCCATTCAGACGGGATTTTCCCGAAGTGCATCGTGATCTGCGTGGCGTTGACCATCAGCTTGTCGCCGACACGCCGGAACGTGACGGGGAACCCTTCCTCGAAGTGCATGACGATGTCGTCCTGCGGGACGGCGTGCAGCTCCCCGGCTTCCAGTTCCAGAAGCTTGTTGCCCCACACTTCCAATTCATCAAGCAGGTCACGGGGTATAATAGTCTCCTTGCGTACCAGTTGTAAAAGCCGACGCATATCGATGGGACGGAAACCCCACTGTTCCCTGCCGTTTTTCCGGAAACTGATTTTCAATGCCGTCGGGCAAACACGGGCGATGGCGCCGTTTTCAAGCAGTTCGTCCCGCTTGAGTATATCGCATATATCCACGGCGCAGATATGGAGCTGGCCGTTATGGTTCCGGGAAACCCTTATGTTCCAGTCCCGGAACGGAACATTCCTATTTTCCCTCATAGGTATTTCCTCCTTTCTTTTGGTTATCAGACTTACGTTTGTTTTCAAGCAAGGCTCTCTTATGTGCCATCTTGCGCACCGGATAGTACGTGCGTTTCTCGCCGCAAAGGGCGTCATAATCTTTCAGCATCAGTGTGCCGAGGTCGGCCAGCTCGATTTCCACATCCGGATGCAGATGCCTGAAATAGAGTCCGCCGCTGCATACATACTTGCCCGTGCAACAGAATGAGATAGCCTGCAAGTTGCCTTTTGTCAATTCCGCCGCGCTGTGCAGCGAGCGCGTGACCGCTACAAGAACCTGTGCCCCGTTGAAGATGAGCACCATCTTGGGTCGTTTAAATGTGCTGCGTCTCATGTTGTTCTAAAATTTGCGTTAATTCCTCCTTTGTAAATCTAAGACCGGCAGCCTGTACCAGCCAAGTGTCTGAAACCGTAAATCCACCGGACAGCAGTTCGTCCACGCGCTCCAGAAGGTAGACACCGAACGCGGGATCGATGTAAACGACAAATAATAGAGCCAGACATTCATCAATTAACAGGTGTCCCGACGCCTCGTCACGGATGATCATCTTTTCCCTGTCTATTCCGTAGGCGTCTGCCAACGCCGTTGCCCAGTGATGGAAAGCGACACGGAAATCACGGACATTATGCCGGCGTGCATCTCCTTTGGCCTGGATGAAGCGTGTCGCGTCGAAATAGACCGGTCCGTCTTCCCGTAACGTTCCGAAAAGCAGATCGGGGAACTCCCTGTACCGGATTATCCGGCAGGGAATCTTTTCTTCTTTCATGTTCTCTTTTTCATTGTTCTTGGATTTGTATCTAACGTGGTGCAAAGATATATCTTTTTAATATGAAATACACTATAAATATATACATAAATTACACTTTTAATAAATTGTTAATTACTGATAATAAGATATTTACAACGCAAATAAAACCGAAATATCTATATATTTAAGTTGCATATTTCGGTTTGTAAATCAAGCATTAAGAGTCCCGTTCTCCATATATTCTTTTAGCCGTAAAAACCTCTCTTGAGGATTGTCTCTACTCTTTGAACAAGAAACAAAAAAATTATGGCTACATCGGACAAATCATTTAACGGGGAACTCTTGGAGAGTATTTTTAAGACCTCCAAAAAGACAATTCAGGAGTATGTTCGCGAAATCGAGCGCAACAACCGCTACCGTTCATGTCGTCAGGATACCGGTTCGGGATATATTCTCGATGACCGCGCCCGGCTCATTGACCTGTATGAAGCCTGCCTGCAACAGGACGCTCATATACGTTCCGTTGTCGAGACACTGGAAAGCCAGATTCTCGGCGACCGCTATATGCTTGCCCGTGTAAACGAAAAGGGAAAATACATCAAGGACGTGGCGAACTCCCTGAAGATACAGGGTTCGCAGTTCGACAAGATAATCAAGGGCATAGTGGAATCCAAACTCTACGGGTACACCCTGCTTGAAATCATGCCGCATACTGACCCCAGAACGGGCAGGCTGGCGGAAGTCAACATCATCGAACGGCGTAATGTGTTACCGGACCAGAAAACGGTACTGAAGCGGCAGGGACTGTGGGAGCCGCATTGGGATTTACATGACCCGGCATATTACCGTTGTTATGTACTGGTAAACTCCGGCGACTTGGGACTTTTTTCCGCCACGACCCCTTTGATACTGGCCAAGAAATTCACGGTGGCCAACTATGTGAACTTTTCCCATACTTACGGACAGCCGATTATCCACGGAAAGACGGTCAGCGAGAGCAACGCCGACCGCAAGAGGCTGGCTAACGAGATAGCCAACGCGGCACAGAACAAGGTGGTGGTTACCGGCATTGAGGACGAGGTCGATATCAAGACATTCACCATGTCCAACTCGGAAAAGATATATACCGGGCTTATCGAGTTTGTGAACAAGGAAGTTGCCAACCTCGTGCTCGGCTCCGAGTCGATGGCCGGAGGGATGCAGTCGTACGTGGGTTCCACGAAAGCACACCAGGACATTTTCCGCGACCGTATCGAAGTCTACCGTCGGTATATCGAAAACATCATGAACGAGGAGATAATCCCCCGCCTGGTGGCTATCGGGTATATCCCCGGAGGATTGGAGTTCCGGTATTCGAACCGGATAGAGATGAGCAACGAGGACCGCATCAAGCTCTATTCGCTGATCACGGACAAATATGAAGTGGCGGCCGATGAGATCGAGAAAGAGTTCGGTATCAATGTGGGCCGGCAGCTCAATGTTATCCCGGGATTAGGTTTCGGAGCCGAAGGCGGCTCATCCGGTCTCAGCCACAACGACCGGGGCATCATGTCGGACGAGGAGTATTTCCGGCGTTACGGACGCCCCCGGGGGGCGAAGGTCGGAAATTTTCTGCGGGGAGCGGAATAGAAGCCCGTCTTCCGCTCCCGGACAACGCTCCGTTCAGAGCTGTCAGGGCATCTGCAACCACGGAATCCGATACGGAAAAGGAGTATCGTGTCATTTTCGATGCATTCCGCAGGCTGATCCTCTATTGGGAGAACAGCGCGGAACGTCTCGACATTATAGAGGACATCATCACCCTGCGTGCCTCTTTCCTCATAGACCGTGCGCTGACAGGTCTGCGAATCGACATGGACCGGGCATTGGAGATACTGAAAAATCACAACTCCTTTACAACAGAGAGGGAACGGCAGCAGCGTGACATCCTGATTGCAGCCATAGACAACCTGGTGGATTTTGCCGCGGCAGAGGAGTATTCCATGCTCGGGGAACTGCCCGAGACAGCGGATGAACAGGACATGGAAGCACACGAAAAGATATGCCGCAGGTATAACCTCGTCCATGCGGAGGAAGAGAACAACCAGGTATTCTTCGCGGCCTCGATGGCCGCATGGTGGATGGCGGTGGATATGGATACCGTGCTTACCTACATGACACAAGGCGATGAACGGGTACGTGCCTGGCATCTTTCATTGGAAGGGATTTCCTTCCGCAAATCCGAGTTTCCTCCGGAACTGATACCGCCGATCGAATGGGGATGCCGCTGCTTTCTGGTCGCGGAGGGGTTCGCCGCTGTCCGGGCGGCTTTGCCGGATAAGGGAGACTATCTGGAAAAGGTGGATCCGGTCTTCCGGGAGAGCCTGGCAACCGGCGGGCGTATCTTTTCCGATGCGCACCGCTATTTCTCCGTCCCGCTTCCGGGTTACATGAATGATATTGTGAAACGCATTAAAGGAAAGTTCGCCTATGCCCAAGATAACGCTTGATGAGTTTTGCAGCCACTGGGTAAGCAGGACCAGTACGCGCGTCATGGCCAGCCGGCTAGAGTTCAACGTATTCGACTTCGCAACTGCTGCCGGTGACTATACCAGGCAGCAGTTCCTGTCCTCATTCGCTTCGGGGGGATTCAACGGTAGCAAATGGGCGCCTCGTACCTCCAAATGGGGAAAGAGGTTCACCCATCCTCTCATGAACGATACGGGGACTCTGGCCCGGAGCATACAGTCGGAAGCCGGCCGGACAGACATAGTGGGACGGCGTTCGGACCGTACGCGCATCTTCCGGAAAGGCGCCAGGTATTGCATGTGGACTACGGAAAAGAGCTTTCCAGTCAAGGGCAAGCGGGGACGCAGCAAGGAGCGTTACGGGCATTATGCCGCCATACACAATACCGATCCGAAGTTCGGGCTGTACACGGTAAACCAGTATTCCACGCGCCGTCCCGTACACCGGCAGTTCATCGGATTCTCACCGAAAACGGACGACTATATCGCCGTCCATTTCATAGATATGATTTTTAAAGGATTTCCACACCAGCCGCTATGATAAAAGACAAACACCCCGCACCACAGCCCGCACAACCGTCGGCACCGGCGGAGAGCCTGCCTGAAGAAGTTTCCGCGAACCCTTTCGTGGAGATATACCGGGCCGTTAAGCGGGCTGTCCTGACCCTGCGGGAGAATCCGGACGACCCGTTGTCGCCGCCCCTGTTCAAAACCGTCGCTATCGACAACGGCCAGTTCGCCCGCATTGTTCGTGACGATAACACGGAGTATGAGACTGTGTTCCCTGCCGTGTTCATCCACTTTATCAACGTGAGGTACCTGGTACAGCAACAGCGTATCGGTGAGGGACGCGCCACCATGCGCGTGCGGTTTATCCTGAATACGCTCAACAATGCGGACGAAGACAAGGAATGCGAGGCGTTTCTGGTCTTCCAGCGGCTCAATGTAGCCATACAGGATGCCAAGAACCATGAGCCGGCGCTGAGCGAGCGGTGCAACCTGACCTATTTCGACATGCCGCTTTCAACCAATATGTTGCAGGCGTACTGGATAGACTACGAGGTATGGTTCAGGGAATCTTCCGCGTGGAAATACAGGGACTGGGTAAAAAGGTATGTGGTCATGCCCCCGTTCACCCAACACAGCGATGCGCCGCAACATGACAGCGGCGGACACGGCTTCCATCCGCGTCCGGAACATGACGAAGTATCTGGTTTTTCGGATACCGGATCGAAAAATTGAAATCCATGCAGGAGATTTATCCGCACTGCGTATAAACAGACATGAATCAGCAGATAATACAAGACTCATGATACATTTTCTGTACTTGCTGAATTTAGAATGTTCAGCATGCCGGTCTTGATACAAATAGTTGCAACCGGTCTGTAATTTGAACAATCTATTATACTGTAAAGATAATCGCATTTCCATAAATGGATGGATTCTCATATTTCCACTTCCATAAATAGCAGTGCAAAACCTTTTCTTTTCCCACCGCCTACTCTTGTTCAAATAACCCTTGCATATGGATATGAACACACTTCAATATGTCGTCGGAGAGGCGAAGGCAGGCCAGCCGGCTGTTATCCGTTTCTTCGGTCGCGTGACGGAAGAGACGACCTCACGTTTCAATGACGAGTTCGACTTTTTGGAAAATATCATCCGTCCCTCCTGTATCCGTGTGTTGATCAACTCGGAGGGCGGCAGTGTCCTTTACGGCATGTCCACCTATTCCACCATCGCCAATGCCACGGTGGATACGGAATGTATCATCGAAGGGGTCGCGGCATCGATGGCCTCCATCATCTGGGCGGCGGGCAAGCGTTCTCTCATGCGTGATTATGCCATACTGATGATTCATAACCCGATGTTGCCGGACGATGACGGAGGGGAACCGTCGGACATGGTAACGGCTTTTACCAAACAGATCGAGACGATTTACCGGAAACGGTTCGGCCTGAAAGCGGAGCATGTGCGGGCCATCATGGACGGACAGGCAGGAAAGGACGGGACCTATTTCGACGCACAGGCTGCCGTCAAGGCCGGCATCATACCTGCGGAGCATGTCATCCATACCTCGAAGCAGCTTTGCCGTAAAGTGCATGACGAGATAGAAGGATTGACCGATACGGCCGCCATCCAGGAACTGATGAGCCGTGTCAGCGCGGGAAATAAACCTTTCAAAGGCATTGAACCTACTCTTACAGAAACGGAAAACGATATGGCAAACGAAAACAAGACACAAGGCTTTGAGTACGGGGCGATTGCAGCCTCGCTGGGCATGAAGGACGGTGAGGTCAAGGACGTGATGGCACGTATCTCTGAACTGGCCGCGATGGAACCCAAATACAGAGAAATACAGAAATCACTGAGCGACGCGCAGACCGTCATCGCCGGAAAAGACGCCTCCATCCGGAACTTGCAGACAGACCTGGCCGCAGCGACGGCACGCCTTTCCGCCTACGAGCAGAAAGAGAAGGACGAGCAGGCTTCCCGTATCGAGACATTGGTGGAGAATGCCATTGCAGAAGGCAAGATTGACCGTGAGGCGAAAACGCAGTGGGTGGAGATGGCCGGTTCCAACTTCGAGTTGGCGGAAAGCACGCTGGCTTCCATTCCCGCGCGGGAGAAAATCTCGAAGGAAATCGCCGATGACCCTGCCAACATCCAGGCCACGGCGGAAGCGACAAAGACCGCCGAACAGCTGATGGCCGAGAAGGTGGCGGAAGTGGTCGGTGCGGATTTCAAGTTCCGAAAGCTCTGACAGACTATCCGCGGGCGTCCGCCCGATTTTAACTGACATGCCGGAGACCGCAGTGTCTCGCGCGGAAACAGCAGGTATCCGCCAGTCGGCCGAGTTTCATTCTTCAACGGAAAACTTAAAACGACAATGGCTGATACAGTAAACTTTCTTCAAAACGGGTATAGCGGCGAAGTACTTGAGGACTTGCTGACCTATACCGTGCAGGGCAATGATACAGTCCGCGAGGGACTGATTCATATCAAGACGGGCATCCAGCACCGCTATACGCTTCCTGCCATCAAGCTGGGCAACATTATCCAGGACAACGTGCCGACCCCACAACCCATCCACGGAGCCAAGGGCGATGACGGCACGAACGAGTACCAGTTCACCGAACGCCATCTTGAGCCGTCCGATTTTATGGTCTATCTCGAGTTTAACCCGAGGGACTACGAGAAGTACTGGCGTTTCGCGCAGCCGGAAGGCAATCTCGTGTTCCGCGAGCTCGACCCGAAAATCCAGGCGACGATGCTCCGTCTCCTTATGGACAAGAAAAACGAGTATATCGGAAACGCCATCTGGACTTCCGCCCGCGGAGGAGAGACGGTGGCCAAGATTACCGCACCGGAAGGCTGCACGAAAATCGGAGCCAACAAGGAGAAATATTTTGACGGGGTCATCAAACGGATCCTCGACAATGTGAACTCCTCCGATGCCGAGGTGGTTGCCGGAGGGCAGTGCATCATTTCGGGAACGACCGAGCTGACGGACGGGGCCGCGGTGGAGGCGGCGCTCTATGCGATGTGGAGGAAATGTCCGAAGCAGATCCGAAAGAAGACATCTCTGACCTTTGTGGTCGGATGGGACGCCTGGGACGCGTATGACCAATATATCTCGGACAAGCAGGTCAAGTATTCCGAGAATACCGAGGTCAACCGCTATCGCTTCAAGGGCAAGCGCATCGTCCCGGTCGTGGGAATCCCCGAACACACGATGGTGCTCGGCGAGTTCTCCACCGGCATGGACTCCAACCTGTGGATGGGGGTGGATTACGCGAACGACACGGACATCCTGAAAATCGACCGTCTGCAGGCCAACTCCGAGCTGTTCTTTTTCCAGATGCGCATGAAAATGGACGTGAACATCGTCCGCCCGGCGGAGATCGTGGTCCATACCGCCTACAAGAAGAGCGAATAACACACCTTTCTTCATTCTCAATATCCACCCGGGGAGCGGAGGCAAGGCCCCGTTCCCCATTTTCATTCTACTGTTATGGCAAAGAAAATCAACACGGAGGAAACTCCGCAGACAGACAACAATAATATTCCTGCACCGGAGGCTCAGGCGGTGCCCGTTCCGGAAACGGCATCGGAAAACCTCGGGACAGGCGGCGAGACTGAAGACAGGCTGCCGGCCAAGACCGCGGGGAAAGGGAATGCAGGGTCGGAGGAGACGACAGAGCCTCACATCCTGTCCCTGTTGAAAAAGTTCCCGGCATATCCGTCGCTGTACATCGACACGCACGGAGGAACCTATGCGCCGGACACGGCGGCCGCCATCAGGGGCAAGGCCGTACTCTACAGGAATCCTTTCTACAACGAACTTAAAAAGAAATCATAATGGCACTCGGTAATGTATTTATCAAGGATGTGGACGGCAATATTCCTTACGATACCGGCTCGTCGGGCGAGAAGGTGACGGGACTGCTGTTCGACGTGTCCCTCCAGCCGACGCTTTTCACGGAGGGGTATGGTAAAACCAATGAGACCAGGCTCAAGCCTGGCGATGTCTGCTACATCACCTCGTTCAAGTCCGCCGTGAACGACTTCGGTATCATCGAACGTGTGGAGGCAACCGACGAGGAGGAGATGAATGTCAATTTCCTGCACGGCATCCCGGCATACCATATCCGTGAATTTTTCCGCATGTCCGGCAATCCGGGCGGTTCAGGAAAACTCTACGTGATGTTCGCGGACTGTTCGGCGAACTGGGATGCGCTGGAAATCATGCAGCGTGCTGCCGGGGGTATGATCAACCAGATAGGCATATGGACGGAACAGCCGCTGTGGAAAGCGAACGGCGCATCGGAACAATACAACCTCAATCTGGTAAAGGGGCTCAACGACGTGGCCGTGGGGCTTGCGGAGCAGAACCAGCCGCTCTCGCTCATCCTTTCCGCCAATCCTTCCAATACGGGGGCGGATACGACTGAGGGGCGTCAGATTGACCTGAATAAAATACCTTCATGCATCTGTGAATCAAGCCGTATCAGCTGTATATTCGGCCAGGCGCATCACGAAAAGATCTCCACGATGCAGATGTGCAACAGGAACCATACGCCCGTGGGATTTTTGGGAGCGGTTATGGGAGCCATAGCAAAGGCCAACGTGCACGAATCCATCGCATGGGTCAAGCAGTTCAATCTCTTCGCGGACGATTTCCAGGAAATAGAGTTGGGGTTCGGGGACATCAACCTCGACGAGGCAGAGGAGAACTTCCTCAGCCTGAACCGGTACGAGTCACTCTCCCCGTCACTGCTGGACGAACTCGACGATAAGGGGTATATTTTTCCCATCAAGTATGCCGGCCGCGAGAACGGGATCTACATCTCGAAAGACCAGACATGCTCACATGGGGATTTCCGTACCATTGCCCGGAACCGCACCATCAACAAGAGCCGCCGTGCCGTGCGTGCAGCCCTGCTGCCGTATGTGAACTCACCGCTGATGGTCAATCCTTCAACCGGGTTCCTCGCCCCGTCGAAGATTACAGCTTTCAAGACACTCATCGGGGATATACTGGCCAAGATGCAGGCGGCGCAGGAAATTTCAGGATACGCCGTCACTATCGACCCGAACCAGAACGTGTTGGTGGACGACACGCTGCGCATCTCCTATGTCCTTGTCCCGGTGGGCGTGGCCGTGAAGATTTATGTAGAGGAAGGACTGTCATTAACCGCAAATAAGACATAGCATATGGCAATAATCAACAATGTAGCATACTCGTGGTCGATGATAACCCTGTCATCGACCGCCCTGGGAATCGATGAAGGTTCCACGACCCTTGAAGGCGTGTCGGCCATCAAATGGTCGAAGAAGCGCAAGGTCGAAAGTAACTACGGCATGGGAGGACGGCCGGTGTCGAGGGGGTTCGGGAACATTACCTATACGGCGAGCATCACGATGGACTATGCCACGCAACAGCTGTTGCGTTCGGTGTACGGCTCGCTGCTCGAAATCGGCGAGTTCGACCTGATTATCAGCTTTGCCAACCCGATGGCCGGCGAGGACTGGACAACGACGACCGTAACGCTCAAAGGTTGCATCTTCACGGAGGATTGTCTCGAGTCACAGCAGGATGATACCAATATCACCCATGAATTCGATCTCAACCCGTTCGATATCCAAATCGGCTCGGGTGATACAATCTAAGCTGTCATGGATGTAACTTTCGAGGGGAAATCTTCTACCGGAAAGAACGAATGGCTCACGCCTCCCTGCCTGCTTCGGAGGCTGGGGCCGTTCGATTTGGATCCGTGTTCGCCCGTAAACCGCCCATGGGATACGGCGCGACATCACTATACCATTGAGGATGACGGCCTGCAACAACCCTGGTTCGGACGTGTGTTCTGCAATCCTCCCTATGACACTGCACTGATTGTCCGGTTTATCCGCAGGTGTGTCGAACACAGGAATGCCGTCGCGCTCACTTTTGCCCGCACGGACACGCGCCTGTTCCACGAACTGATATTCCCAAACGCCGATTCAATACTCTTTATCAAGGGACGGCTCAGTTTTTACCATGTTACGGGGGAACAGGGTGGTACGGCCGGAGCGCCGTCATGCCTGATCGCCTTCAACAAAGAAAATACCGCGGTTCTGGAAACATGCGGTATCGACGGGAAGTTGGTGAAGCCACGACTTCAATAGTCAACCATAAATTTGTTACATAATAACCCGTCTGTTTGCCGGATATTGACCTTGGCTGACAGACGGGATTTATGTATGGCAGACTTAAATCGAAATATGCGCTTCCTTATCGAATGACGTATGCTCGTTACTGAACACATAGCCCAACTGGTTGCATATGCACCGGGTGTTTCCGATGACCTTATTGATATTGCGGTGCGAGTGGCCATATATCCAGTATTCAATCGGGCTGTCTGCAATGAAACCGCCAAGCTCCACGGTAAATGCCCCATTGAGCGGACTGCCCTTGAACTCCGGCGCCATCAGTTCGAATGACGGTACATGATGAGTGGCGACAATGAGATGTCTGGCAGTACTTTGTTTTACGCTCTGTTCCAGAAAACGGAAACAGCGCGAATGTTCGTCATTGAACCTTGTCCAGTCCAGCGGTTCGCTGCCGTAACGCATCCTGCGGAAATCTGTGATGGCTGCCTCAGTTTCATAGGCATCCTGCAACAGGATATGTGACCACAGTGTGGTAGCGATCAATTCTATATCGTTACCCAATGGGATAACGGCATTATAGTGGCAGGTGATGTTTTCCCTGATTTTGAGCGACCAGCCGTTATACAGCTTGTCTATGTCGAACATCTTGTAAAACTCGTGGTTTCCGGGAACCACGATGACCCGGCTGTAATTTCCGGAAGCCCAGTCCCAGAACGGATGTCTGGAGTAGTTCTCATCTCCGATATATCCTATATCTCCGGCAAGGACAAGCACTTCTCCGGCAACAGCCAGCGGGTTGTGCTTCAAAAAACTGCTGTTCTCCCGAAACTCGAGATGCAGGTCGGATGCGTATTGGATTCTCATTGTTGTGTTATGAAATTGGCTTCAAGTTGTTCCAATAACTGTTCTCCGGAAATGCTTTTAAGTCCTGCCGATTTGAAAAAATCAGAGTTTGGCACTTCTTCTTTGACAGCCAGGCAAAACCTGTCAACATCTTGTTTAAGCGAATCAGGAACTTCGTAGGTGTCGGCAGGAGCAAGCATGGCAACCAGCCGGAATACATCTTTCTTGTGCTTGACGATATGTTTGCTGTCCACTTGTTCTCCATTGTTTTTCCGCTCGGTCATTTCTAAATAGGCCCTGCATTTCAGACAGATAAGACTTTCAATGTTCGCAATATGTACGCCCTCCTCCAACGTGCTGTGTTCAATGGTATAATTATAATAGTCATCATCCATCAAAATGGCTGACAGACTTGACAGGTCATCATCAACCGGAATGGGGGTAATGTGGGCATCGTCCGGGAATTTGACAACCCCGATATTTCGTGAAAAGAGTTCTATCTGATACGGGAAATCCGGATTTCCCGGTTCCTTGAACCTGTAATATTCATGCCTGCATTCCCCGTTCCCGGTTCCCTTATTCCTTTGTCTGTACCCTGCGGTTTTTACAAACTCCCAGAATTTTGCAGCAAAATCCGAAGACAGCGCCTCCACAATCAGTATAATGTCTATGTCCTTGGTCGCCCTTGGAGTTTGTGCATATATTTCTTCATGCATTTCACAGGCAGTACCACCTATGATGACATAGTTTCCTTCATCATTAGTGTCCCGTTAAAATTGGGACGAAGTTAATATTAATCAAATAGTCCCTCCAAGAGGGGATAATCGAGTTCTTTGACATCGTTGAAATTAGTCTTTTCGAAGAGATCTCTCAGTGGAGTCTTATCCGTTAGTGAGATGCTCAAAATCTGCAGGACCTCATAAGTTGACCGCTTTAGTCGCATGTCGTGTTGGACGATGGCGACAAGGCAATAAGTTATGATTGCAGAGCAAATTTGTATTCTGACAGCGTTCTCTGTAGTGCCCCAGAATTTCTTAATCTTGAGGTGCTGCTTGAGCCACTTGAAGAACAACTCAATCTGCCATCGGTTCTTGTAGAGATTAGCAATTTCGAGAGCGGTAAGATGGAATGCATTCGTCAAAAATGCGAAGTCTCTGTCTTGCTCGTCATCGTGAAATCTCACAAGTCGCAGCCTCTCAGGAAACTTCTTCTGTGTGTTCACATCCGTGAGTTCAATAACGGAATCAGAAAGCACATTCTTAGGCAATCTACGTTTCCATTTCGTACACTTGTACTGTAAGTTCTTCTTCGCCCGAACCACGAAGTATGATTCATTAAGACAAATCTTGTAGAGTTCCTTGAATGCATTGTAACCACGGTCAAATACGTAGTAAGAACCTGATTCATAGGGAATCTCCTTCATTGCCTTTGAATCGTGTACCGATGCAGTCGTAATATGGAAGAAAGCAGAAACCTGGGACTCCAGATCATAAAGGACATGCGCCTTAACGCCTCCTTTCTTCTTGCGGAACTTTGCCCACCAGAATACTGACAAGCAGAGCGGAATCGTTGTTGAATCAAATGCATAAACATTCCCCTTCAGCTTGAAGATGTCGGTTGCTCGTTTCTTGCGAGCCTGTTCCATCATGAAGAAGGCAAAGTCTTCAAAGATCCTGTAGTCACGATTCTGATTCGCTGTGGCAAATGTCGTTTTCGCTATTGGATTACGCCCCATTCCAAGGTGATAACATTTGGATTGGTGAGTCTCCAATGCAACGACAACATCACGCAGGCTCTCACGGTTACAGAGTTGTCCGAACATGAGTGCCATGAGCTGATTCCAGCAGGTGAAGTTCTTGACATACCTGTTCCCATCATACTTGTCAACCAGGTGACGGAACTTGTTGTTGTCGAGAAATTCAACCAATTGAGCGAATACATATTTGTCTTTGTTCATAGAGCAGTCCCTTTATGGGCTGCAAAATTACAAATTCAAATCGTCGCACATGAAAAATTACTTCTAATAGACTATGTTTCAACTATTTCAAAGACCGACTTGCCCGCTTTTACGGGACAGTAGTGTTCCTTCATATCCGGTGAAAAACTCCCTGAATTTATCAATTCCTCTTACCATATCATATTATTTATCATAGTTTCCAATTCTATTTGAATGCGTTCATCATCCATATCCTTCATGGCCAGAAATAAAGACAATTTGTCTACAATGCCGTTTTTTGAGAAAAAACATGGATTGTAACGCCATATCTCTATGCGGGTCTCGCCATATTCCTTGTCTGTCCGGATTTGCAACCGTCGAGCTTCTTCTTTTGCAATGGCATAAGTGTCATTTTTTTCCTTGTTCAGCATTGAATATTCCGACAAGGCATTTACTCCACTAATACAAAATACTTCATCAGGCAGACTATCGGTATATACAATCCGCTCGATGGGGTTCGCCAGGAACGGCAACATCCTGTCCCATAATTCACGCTTTTTGAACTGAAATATCATACTCTTTGTCTTGCCGCCGGATAAAGCGATAACTTCTTTATCTTTCAGCCATCTGACCGCCCGGTTTACATTGGCATACGACACGTTGAAAAGATCTGCAATATCATAAGTTCCTTTCCCTTCGAGAGACTTTACTTCAAGATGATAAAGGATTATGCATTGGGCAATTGCAGGAATCTGCGTTTCTTCACCGCCCCCGATATTATTTTTATGCGGTTTCAAATCTATCAACAAATCCGGTATGAACATTTGCTTTTGCGGTATGATGAAATTTACACGATGTCTGACAAGACGCCGTACATTATAGGCCGCCACTGTACGCAATACAAATATTACCGGGCATTGGGCTTTTCGCTCAACCAGTTCTTTTTGTTTCCGCATCTGCCCCGGAGTATATGCAGAACTGTCTGCACTATACAGAAGAACTACGTCATGCCCCAACAAGTTAGCCGTACAAAATGTATAACCGGCAGTAATATTGGCTGGGAATGTATGCAAGACATCCTTTTCGACCGGCCTGATGTCCGCCCTCAAATCAAGCAATTCAGCGATGTACCGGCTTGTCACATCTATAAAATCATCTATTTTGCACATAATCATTTATGTTTAAGAATATGCAAAATTAACGATTATATACTATATATCAAAGAAATATATGAAATATATTCAGCGAAATTTCCTTTAAAGACTGATCTGGGAATATCAGGAGCAAAGAAGTTTTTTGTATAACATATGGATTACAAGTGAATAAGAACCGTGTCTTCAACCTTTCCACGATTCTTTGTCCTACTCTTTCGGTGAATCAAAACAAATTCGATATGGACGAAAAAATGCTTTCATTGGAACAGGAGATCAAGATCAAGGAAAAAGCCCTCAAACTGAAAGAGGAGAAGAAACTCCGCAAGATTTGTCCGATGGTCGTTTTCGGAGACACCGCAAACGGCGAGAAAGAGATTTATGTGGCCTACATGTCCGAACCGAGCTTTCCGCAGTTCAGCAAATTCATGGCCGCTTCCAAAAAGGACGAGGTAATCGCCATGCGCACGTTGGCCCGCGACTGCTTCGTGGACGGAGATAAGGAACTCGTGGACGACGAGTCGCTCTTCCTGTTCGGTCTGATGGGACAGCTTTCCGAGCTGATCACCACCCGCCAGAGTGTCCTGGTAAACTTATAAGCCGGTGGGTAGTGACCGACGAGCAGCGCATCCGCCAGCGGATGATCTATGTCCGCCACTACTTTCCCGGCGTCAACCTCGACACGATTTCCGACGAGGAGTTCGCGATGCTTTCCGAAGAGGCGTTGTGGCTGCACGAGCAGATGCTCATCAGCCGTATGCCCGTTCCGATGTCATTGCCGGAGAGGACTCCTTGACCTGCCGCCGTAAGCTTCCGGTTTGCGGCGGCCTTCGTTTCATAATCTCCGCCCTTGCGGAAAGACTATTCTTTTAACGCAGTACCCATTACCATGGCTCAGGAACAGAACTATCAGGTCAACTACTCCATCAACGTGGATGCCTCTCAGGGCACCAAGCAGGTTATCGCCTTCGGTGAGGCGGTAGGCAAGCTGGTACAGGCGAAAGCGTCCCTGACTCCGGCCGTCACGAACATCAAGAATATGATGGACGAGATAGACCGCGTGTTCCGCACCAAGAACGGCAAGAAACGTAATTTCGATTACCGCCTGACCATCGATACGAAAAAAAGCGAAGAGAAGCTGGAACGTATCAAGGGGTTACTCACGGATATTTCCACGCTTTCCAAAGGCATCAGCCTGACCATCAATGCCGGTCAGGCTTTGGACAGCAAGAAAATCAAGGCCAACGCCAAAAGCCTTTACGAGAAAAAGGCTGCCGAGATGCGCAAAGCGGAGATCGAAAAGAATGCCGCCTCGTCCGTTGGCACGATGGCAGACGCGCAGAAACGCATTACCAAAGCCATCGGGAAAATCAACTCCGCCCTGGTTTCCATGGAACGTGACCGGGAACTGCAAATCAAGACCGGGACGGCGGAAAACAGGTTGCAGCAGATACTTTCCCTATTGGGTCGTATCAAAAGTGCTTCTGTCATTTCTTTCAACATGCAGGGAGGCATACCATCCGAAGGACTCACACCTTCCGTTCCGGTGCCATATGCTCCGCAGGCCTTCGTAATGCCCGAAAAGGCCCGGCAAAAACTGATGGAACGGCTTTATGCAGGACAGCAGCTGCATCGCCAGAAACTGGTCCACGCGGAGGAGCTCTTTACCGCAGACCAGCGCCGTAAGGCGGCTCTGGCAGAAACCGCCGCGGCGGAAAAGCGGCGTGCCGATGAAGCGCGGGCTAAAGAACGGGAGTGCAAGAATGCCGCCCGTGCTGCGGAGAAAATACGCCGGCAGGCAGAACAGGCACGCCGTAAGGCAGAAACGGAACGTATAAAGGCCGAGCAGGCTGCAAGACGGCAGGAACAGCGCAATGCGATGCAGTCCGTCAGGCTCATGCAGCGGGAACATACTGCAGCCGGTACGCTCTACCGCAGTAAACGCCGTGCCGCCATCAACCGTATCCAGTATTCGAAAGCGCCGTCACTCAGGAACCTCCCGTTCGCTTCGATGCTCAATGCCTATATGGGTTACAGCCTGATCCGTTCGGAACTGACGAAGGCCATCGACTATTCCAACATCATGGAATCGGCACATTCCATCCTCCGTGTGGCGGACAGCGACCTCAAGACATTCGAGACCCGTTTTGACAGTATGGCCCGTCATGTCCGTAAAATCGGCATCGACACGAAATACACAGCCGTGGAGATTGCCGGTGCCGTCAAATACCTGTCGATGGCGGGCATGAATATCGAGACAATCAACAAGTCCATCCGCCCGATCACGAACCTGGCACTTATCGGTGACAACGACGTGTCGTATATCGCCGACCTGGCCACGAACATCATGGCCGGTTATGATATCCATAACGACAGCATGGACAGCGTGGCGGACATTATCTCCTCCACCATTTCCCGCTCGAATGTGAATATCGTGGAGATGGCGGAGTCATACAAGATGGCTGCCGGTTACCTGCGTATGGCGGGCGTGGACTTCACGGAAAGCAGTGCCGCCATCGGTCTTTTGGGCAATATGGGTCTGAAGGGAACGCTGGCGGGAACCTCGTTGCGTGCTCTTTCCACACGTTTTGCCAAACCTACCAAGGAGGCACAGGAAGTTCTGGACCGCCTGGGCATCCGGTTCACGGAAATGCGCGACATCGAGGGGGTGCAGGTCGAGAAACTCCGTCCTATAGCGGACATTTTCGAGGAATTGAACAAGAAGGGCGCGTCGATGGCGGATGTCCAGGCAATCTTCGGGAAAATTGGCGGTAACGCGGCGATGATGTTCCTGAAGAACTACGACAAACTACGAGAACTGACTTCATATAACCGGGGGTCCCAGGGCGTTTCCTCAGAACTGGCATTGGTAAAGCAGAATACGACCAAGGGATTGTGGGCGCAGGTGACCTCCCAGCTGACCGAAGGGTTCATGCAGGCATACGAGGTGTTGGAACCCTCTATCCGCACTGTGCTCCGCACTTTTCTGGCAAAGTTCAAGGCTCCGGAATTTACCCGTGGCCTGGTGTCCATCGGGAATGCCTTGTTGGACATCTTCACCGTGATCGGCAATATCGGCGCATGGGTGACCCGCAATTTCCATTGGATAGAACCGCTTGTCTTTACAGGCGTTGTCGCGACCCGGCTGTTCAAGGTGGCGGGAGCCCTGACGAATATCGGCATCGCCATGGGGTTTATCGGCAAACAGTCTGCGGCCACGACATCAATCAGTGCCGTGCAGGGGCTGCTGGGGGCGGGTGGTATCGGTAAGGTTTCGTTTGCCCAGAAGCGGGCCATCGTGTCGGCCATGCAGTCCGCAGGCGTGGCGGGACGGGGAGCGATGAACCGCGCCTTGATGGCCGGGGGCGGTGTCATCGGAGCCAAAGGAGTCCTGCAGTCGCTGTTTGCCACACAGGTGGCTACCGGCAGCGGACTGACCGGTGCTGCCGCCTCGTTGAGTGCCATCAGTACAGGCGCGGTTGCCGCCACGGCAGGTATAGCCGCATTGGTCGGGACTTTGGGATGGGTGGCTTACAAGACCTGGAAGATAAAGGAGGCGAAGGATGCCGTACTGGAAGAGATCGAATCGAACCGCAAGTACCGTTATCCGTCCATAGAGGCACTTTACTCCTCCCTGAGCGAGACCTATAACATGGCTGTCAAGACAAAGCGTGCCGTGGACGAGGTCGTTGCCGGCAAAAGTATCGAAGAGGCTTCGGGACATAAAATCGGAGCCTTCACATCCAACTGGTGGGCCGGGTTCTTGGGGGAATTTGCCATCGCTTCATCTGAGGGGATGGTATCGCGAGACCATGTGTATAACATGGACAAAGCCCGTCAGGATGACATAAGGGATGCGCTTGTCACCCTTGCCAAACGCGACAGCCAGACACGTATCGATGCCGCGTACGCCGAGTTCGGGAAGATGGGTACGGTATTGGAAGTGGACGCTTTCCTCAAGACGGTAAAGGAGCGTTTCGGGCAACAGGAGAAGGATCTCGACAAGTCTTTGTGGCGTATGCAGGATGGCAAGGCCGTCTATGTGAATGATATCGGGGACAGGTCGGAAGCGGTTGCCGCCCGCACATACGACTATGCCCGGTACATGAACACGCAGACCGTTCCGGAGATTGTGCGTGCCGCCACCGCTTATCGGAATGCCATATCGAGTGCCGCCAATGCGCATGAGCTGATGCGTAAGGGAGGGTTCGACTTTGACCAGTTCAGGGCCTGGGGATTCGAGCAGGACGAAAACGGGCTATGGAAACAGCGGGCACTGGGGCAGAACGCCACCGATGCGCAGCGTATAGACAACATCGCGCATCGCAAGCTGGCACATACGACACTCGTGAAGTTCTTTTCATCGCTCCGGCAGACTTTCGGAGGTTCGGCGGAGGCAGCCGAGAACATCCTCCGCGTGGCGGGCTTCACTCCCGACCAGTACGGCAACGAACCGGATTCCAACGATACACGTCCGTTTGCTGCCAACCCGATTACCAACACGCATCTGGATGACGGAGGGGCCGGCGGCAACTATTCCGGCACGGGGCGGTTGTCCTCGGCGGCACCTAAACAGGTCATCGTGAACATAGAGAGCCTGCTCAGTGTCAGGACCATCGACCTGATGAAGTCGAAGGAGGGGCAGACGGAAGAGATACAGAACCTGAAAGAACAACTGGCACAGGCGCTCATCGATGTCGTGCATGACTTCGATGCCTCCTGGAACGCATAAAATGAAAGGATTATGGGAAGACTGATACAAATCGCGGCCTCGACTTTGTTGAGCGGAGGCATACTCAACCACGGTTCGCTTGGCGGATACATCAGCAACGCCACGCGTCTGGCGTTGGGCATGGGGCTTGCCGAATTGCAGGACGGGCAGGTACATTACTTCTCCAGGCACCATGACCTGCTCAAACGGGCAGCCATACAGGTTGCCTCGCAGACGGCTTACGGGTTGCTACGTTCCTATCCCCGATACCTCAAATACTGGGAACAGCAGGTGCGGGACAAATATCTTCAGACACAGTCGCAGTCCAGCCTTGCGAACAAGACCGGACAGTACTACCAGCTCATCAGGGAACAGCAGGCGGTGGCGCAGAAGAAAAACCATATCGATTCCATCGTCGGCCGGACAGTGGCGGATTTTCTGGAACTGTCCATATCAGAGGAGGGGAAGTATTATGACAACAGCGAGTGCAAGGTTTTGCCGAACAGCCGGTATGGACTGGTGACATTCGTGGACCTGGGACCGCAGGTACAGGTCAGCAGCCGGAACAATATCCTGCTGACCCGGGTACAGGGGCGGGACTATACCCGCAAGGAATATATATCCGGGGGTGACCTCGAGATTACCATCAACGGCAAGATCACCTCCAAATACCCGGACGTGTATCCCGAGGCGGAAGTGTCCAAGTTTATCAGGCTGGTACAATACAAGGGTGTCATCGATTGCGACAACACGGTATTGCGCCAGTTCAACATTTCACGGTTGATTATACAGGGCTATACCTTACAGCCTACGGATTGCCGGAACGTGCAGCCGTATTCGCTGAACTGTGTCGCCGTGGAGCCATCGGAAGCCGTGGAACTGAAACTGGCGGAACAGGAAAAGGTGGACACGGCCATCAAGCACACGAACAAGTGGATCAAGTATGTTAAATTCGGTACGGAGGTCATCGACCCCGCCTCGTTGCTTAAACTGACACGTTTATGGGTATAGCTGCAATGGATATCCTCTGCTGTCGCATCACCATCGGGGATGCCGACCCATCCAATCCGATGAGGATACAGAACGGCGTGGAGATTACGGAAGTCCAGTCGCTCGAAATCAACGAGAGTTACAAGAAGCTGATCGGAACGGCCAAAGTGATATTCCCGAAAGGGTCGGTATGCCGCTCCACGATTATCGGGAACGTGACATTGGAGGGCAAGGACGTGTCGAGGATAACGACGGAGGTGATGCAGGACGGTGTCATCATCGAGAAACGCAGCGCGCAGCGTCTGGTTGACGAGACGACATTCAAGGTCGGACAGCGCATCAATATCAAGCTGGGCTACAACGGCGTGCTGAAAAATATGTTCGACGGATACATTACCGGATACAATTCGGACAGCACGCTGGAAATCCAGTGTGAGAATATGGCCTACAAACTCAAACTGAAACAGGCACCTCATTTCGAGACCCCGGCGAAAGGGACGACGGTGAACGAGGTGCTGGAAGGCAAGTATAATATCCTGAAAGATACCGGCTTCAGGATACACTCGGATACGAAGCGGTTTGAGATACATATCGGCAAGGTAAAGGTCACGGACAACTTCACGGTAGCGGATATCCTTTCCGAATGGTCGAAGTACAAGGTCTACTGTTTTTTAAAATACGATGCCGATGATGACGGGGCCATACCGTCCATTGCCGTCGGGCGTCCTTATTCGTCCAGCAAGGCTCAGCCGGTATTCCCGGAGGATGAATCGACAGGACCGTACAGGATATACTTCAACGAGCATGTGGCGCAGAGCAACCTGAAAGTGGTCAAGACCGATCCGAAGTTTTTGGCGGTGACGGGCAAGGCACTCGGGACGGATGAAAAATTCTTTGAGGTGACAGTACGCATGAATCCTGAATACGACCCGGCGACGCCGGGCAGCAAGGAGTTTCAGACGGTCAATGCCACGCAGATTTCAAAAAAGACGCACAAAGTAACGGGCAACACGACGGCATCAGGAGCGAAGACCAGGACCAAGGTGGATTTATCCACATATACCATCGTACCATATATGTCACCTCATGTCGGAATCAATTCCGACCGGCTTGTAGAAGAGACGACGGAATACTTTCGGAATTACAATCTGAACGGAATCACCGGCAATGTGACAGTATTCGGGGATTTCGGACTGTCTCCTGCCGTACAGGTGGAACTGATCGACTACCGTAATCCTTCCAAGAACGGCGTATACCTCGTGGAAGAGGTAACGACTACTTTCGGGGTGGGTGGATACAGGCAACAACTGAGTATTCCGTATAAAATTAGGAAATAAGATTTACCGTTATTCAACAGGAGGAATTTCTATCAATGGTTCTTCGTTTATTACCTTGATAATATTCGGAAGTTCGCTATTGTATTTATCGTCAGTAGAGCAATCAAAACCTTTTCTTCCACTAATGAAATCCGGTGTCGAAGTTTCAAAAGACCCTTTGCGTACAACCGGTATAAATTTAGTGGTTCCCTGATTGTTATATATTTCATGTGATATTATACCCCCTTCATAAGCGGCACCTCCTTTACCGGATTCAGCTTTCTCTTTATACTTTGGAGTCAGAATGCACAGAACTTTAGTTGCCTTACGGATGCTTTCAAGCATAAATTTAGGCAAGTCAGTTCCATGAGGTTGATACTG
This sequence comes from Bacteroides sp. HMSC067B03, assembly GCF_001811315.1. Lineage (NCBI taxonomy): Bacteria > Pseudomonadati > Bacteroidota > Bacteroidia > Bacteroidales > Bacteroidaceae > Bacteroides > Bacteroides sp. HMSC067B03. The sequence continues at coordinate 287,968 of NZ_KV804412.1, forward strand.
GTCTATTTGAGCATCAATCCCTCGTCTTCGCAAATCTTTGGCGAAAGTTTGAATCCAATTCATAAAGACATTGTCTTCTACCTCCCACGCATACGAAATCAACACAAACGGCTTGTTTTTATTCACAATTGGTTCTTCCGCCACTTTATTGAGAATTTCAGGCAGAGGCGTATTATCGATTGTAGGAATGTCTACATCTGCCCAAGGATTCAAAGCTTCTTGTATCGCATCTTTTGGAGTATTCATTAGCAGCAGCCTGTTTATTTTGATAGACAAATCTTTGAGGAATTTTTGTACATCATTCTCATCAAGAGCTAAAAATAAAGTCCTATACCATTTAATTCTTGATGTAAATTCTTCCTTTTCCCGCAATTCTGCCATATATTCCCCATATGTATGAGGTAACGACAATGTTGTTAAATATGGCCTGATTGTATTATAAAACAATGGTCCATCTACATACAGCGGCGCATAATCATTTTCTTTGTTCGGTCCGATAATATTCCAAAGCTGTTCATATATATCTGATCTACTGGTCTCTTTTTCATAAATTGTCCGCTCAAGGGAAATTTTAGGAATAACACACTCTCCCCCATTTATAACATCGGCACCATTCTCCGTAAGAGCTATAAAATCTCTATCTTTTAAGTAAAGATAGCCATTATCAATGAGGGTATTTACCAGGAAATACAATATACCCAATTGATTACGAGTAAATTGCTTTTCAGCTGCAAATCTAAAATTTCTGAGCATGTTACCTTGCCCGGCTTTAAAGCATCTTGATTTTTGAAAGAAATCAAATATATATGTAATATAGGATTCTAAAATTTCTTGTTTCATAAGTAATATCATTGTCTTTGCAAAAGTACAAAATAATTGGCAACCAATAAACTATGCTCCTCCTATTCTTTCAAAAAACTCATGTCTTCAGACAAATCCAACCAGTTGCTTATCCGTGAGGCTATCCGCAAGATAGCCTTGGGACGGAGTATGGAGCGTATCAATCTGGCTCCCGGAGGCATGTCCGGTATCGGTACGGCCCGCATGATACACGGCTATGTCGCCAAGATACACGACAACCCCTCGGACGAGGAGTTTTCCGACTACGGCGGTACCATTGATGTCGGCGAGTACCCGGACGAGACGGCCTCCGCCGAACCTGTTATCCATAAAGGCGTGTTGCTCTCGGCCGCCACCAACAGCGAAGGCGGCTTCCTGATCGTCCCCGCACTTTTTTCCGACGTGACCATCTTCATGGATGCCGCCACCCGTTATGCCTATGTGGTTAACTTCTCCCATGTGGATATCCTGCGGCTCAATGCCCGCACGGAAACCGTCATCGGCGTGACCGAAATGGAGGAACTGGATCCGGAAAACGACTCTTCCCCGGACTACGACGAACTGGAAACCACCGGTAACGAGACCTCCACCCACTATACGCCGACGGCCGTCACAACAACCGTTAGGAATGACAAGGACAAGGAAGCGACAACCGTTATCGATGCGGAAAGCATCACGCATACGGTGGACAAGTCTGAAGTCAGACAGACAGCAGATAAAGTGGTACAAAAGGTCAATTCCACGACCGTTGCCGTTGCCGACAACAAGGTGACGCTCGGTGACGAGAATGCCACCGAGCCGCTGGTTCTGGGTAATGAGCTTGCCCGGCTGATGCTCGACTTCCTGACGGAATGTTCGAAAATCATGACTCCCACACTGATGGGCACGATGTCGCCGATCAATATGCCGAACTTCATCTCGCTGACATCACGTATCCAGAAATTTCTTTCCAAGACCAGCTATACCAAATGAGCGTACAACTGCATCCCGATATAGAAACCCTCGACAAGGAGAGCCTGTGCTATTCCATCTATGCACAGCTGTACCATAACTTTTTCAATGCCCAGCAGAAAAAGGACGACGAGCATCCTTACGGCATCGAGGAAGGCGACGAGACCAGCCTGAGACTGAAGAATACCGCTTACGGTTTTGCATCCGCCATTGCCGGAGCCGTTACGGGAGAAGGCGGTTCCGGAAGCGGTGGCTTGCTGTTGGATTACCTGAAAAAATCGGGCGGTGACATGACCGGCAAGCTCAGTGCCAATTACGGTTTCGAAGCCGGCATTGGAAACACCCGTATCCTGGAAACCTATTCGCAGGACATTACCGATCCGGAAGGTGTGGTAACTGCCATCGAGTACGGTATCAGGATTACCGGCAACCTGAAAGTCGGGGGCGACAGCCTGCATATCGGCGGCAGGCAGTTGCTCCGTTACGACGCGGACAAGGCCACCGCTACAATCAACGCTTCCCATATAGACTTTCTGGATGCGACGGTACATTCCAAAGGGGCATGGATTATCGGGGACGAGGATACAGGAATATCCATCTCCCCGACACGGCTGGCCGTGGGCGGGCAGGATGTCTATCATCGTGGCAACGCCAATACGGACACGGTGGATTGGACGATGCGGGACGGCATGGTGAGACGGAATCTGACGGTGCGAGGGAGTACGGTCATGGATGGCGGACTGAAAGCCTTGCAAGGCGTGGAACTGGGCGACAAAGGGAAATGTCTGCTTTCGTTTTCGGAAGAGGATGTCGCGCTCGGCGGGTTCCTCTCGTTCCTGGACGGATTCGGCATCCGGATCGGAGATGTTCCCGTACTGCTCTGTACCGACAAGGACAAGATACAGTTCGGGAGTATCGGCGGTGACCTTCTTTTAGGCGGCGACCATACCCCGAAGATACGCCTGTTCTCCGGCATATCGGACGTGGACGGCGAGTGTCTGATGCTTTCCCCTTACGGAAAGGCTTGTTTTCCGGGCTCGCTGACTGTCCGCCACAACTACGGCGCCGACCTGCTCTCCTCATACCGGGTAGACACTTCCGATGAAGGTATCGTTATCCACAAGCGCTTGCGGATGGGCACAGCAGAGGGATTTATGTTCACAGGCGACAGGGAGCGCGTATCGCTTTCTTCCGAGGTAATCTACGAGGAAGAGGACGTAAGGACGGCTATCCCTCACAGCACGGATTTTTCACACCGTCCGTCCGTGAGCTGTTATGCCCCGCAGAACCGTCACAGCGAATCGTTCCATATCCGCACCGATGCCGATTTCGTTACGGTCGCTGTTCCGTTGGAAGCAGCCGGGCATATCGGAATCCATGCGTCGCCCACCCGGATTACTGACAGAATCCTATACTTGACAGAGGCGTTACGCCTGCAAGCGGTGGAGGACGGTATCCGGCATTACGGAAACAGCGTCTTTACCGGGTCGCTCTCTTCGGAGTTCTTTTCCCCGGGCCTTTCCGGAAGCGGATGGGCTGTCCGCCGGAACCGGACGACAGGAGGCGTCTCCGCCACATTCGACGAGGTGGTGGCCCGCCGTAAGTTCCGCGCCTATGAGTTCGAGGTCGAAAAGACTTCGGTAACCAACGGTTCCTTCTGGATCAGCGACAGCTGTTCGGGAGACACCGTGGAAAAACTGTCATAATCCATGTCCGTATTCCGTTATCCGACATACAAGATCCGTATTGCCCCCGACTCGCAGAAGACACAGGGACTGCAAGCCGGGGATATCATCCGCAGGCAATATGCCGAACGGGAGCGTACCGTCTATTCGCTGATGTGCGTGACAGAAACCGGAACGGAGCTTGTCGGAGACAAGGACGCCCCTTATTTCATCGGGGCATTGCTGGACGGGGACGAACCGCAGGGCGGTGAACTGCTGGACTTCGTGCGGATTACCAACCTGTTCGATACGGCACGTAGCGGCGCCTTGTACCTGACGGCTTCTGACAGCGATTCACCCTATATGGATGTCATCGACGGCATGGCGACCGAACGCTCCCTGTGCTATCCCGTCATGGACGGAGGCATGGCGGGAGTGCCGGACAAGTCCAGGTACGCCGTTTATGGCAGCATGCTGCAAACGGAATATCTGGATGCCGATTCGGAAGCGACACGCATTGTCCGCATTATCCGCAACGCGGAACCGGCAGGAAACGCTTCCTTCGGGCTGATGCTGACATTGGAAGAACCGGTCGGATACCCGGAGCGCCTGCTGGTATCGTTCAAGGTCAGGTCTTCCAAAACATCAGGTTCCGTACCGATCCGATTCGGCTATACGAACCGTGAAAAGACGGATGCGGAAGATGAAATCTCCATCGGCCGGGAATGGAAGTACAAGTTATGGGTCATCACCGTGGATTACCCGGCACAGTACAGCCGGAGCCTGTTTCTTGACCTGACATCAAGCCTGGCCTCCGAGGGGGACTGGTGCGAGGTCGCCGACCTGAACATTGTTCGTCTTGCCTCCGTATCCGCTTTCAGCGAGGCGAGCAAGGCCCGTGTGGGAAAGGTCAGCGGCATCATCGATCCGGTCTTCGGCATGTTGGATGGTTACGGGGCCTATTTCCAGAATCTCTATGCCACACGCAATGTCAATATAGCCGGCACGCTTACCGCGGGAGACGAGAACGGTTTTTCAAGCACGTTTTATGTGGGCAAAATCCACAAGAATGTCATACCCGACAGCCTGTCCTGCCGGTTCAGCCATTCGGAAGAGCTGGATGAAACATCTCCCGCCGGACTCGGGCGGTGTGTACGGATAGCCGGAGACAGTCTTCTTGGTGCGCAAAGTGCCGCCTGGCGGGAGGCTCATACAGGAGTCTGTTATTGTTTCTCAGTCTGGATAAAAGCGGAAGATACGGCAGCCATCCGGTTCTATCAGGATGAACATCTTGTCGGTGATCGGACGGTGGCTGCCGGTAAAGGATGGGTCCGTTATAATGTCCCGTTCCTCATACGCGGGTCAGATTCCCCCGTCATGTGTCTCGGCATTGCCGCTTCCGTCCCCCTGTCGTTGTCCGCCCCTCAATTGGAGGCCGGAAGGAACGTGACCCCCTATCAGGCGACCGATGAAGCCTTGTCCTACACGGACGATTACGGTGCCTGGTTCAATAAGGGAGGTATCGGGGGTACCATACAGAATCCCCTGTTGCGGCTGAACGAAGACGGCTCGATCGTTTCACGGGACGGTTCTTTCGTCATCCATCCGGACGGGACGGGCCATTTCGCCTCGGGACGGTTCAAGTGGGGCAAGGATACCATCGAACTGCGCGATGTGACCATCCGCTGGGAAGACCTCGATGAGGAGGCGCAGGAACTGCTCAAGCCCCGTTCCGTCTCCCTGACAGGCGGCACGGCGTTCCATTTCAAGGACGAGCTTTCAGGCGCATGCGAGCCGGAGAATATCCCGCTTGTGGCGACCGAATACAATTTCGAGCCGGAAAGTCGGCAGTGGGAATACCTTGCCGTTGACGGCATATGGAAAGATGCCGGATGCAATGCCGCCGTATTTGAAATGACACCCCCGTTTCATGGCTGGGAAGGGCGCGACGTGCTGACCCTCCGCTACACGGCAACATACCGTAATGAAAAAATCAGTGCGACCCATACCTTTTTCAAACTTTACGACGGATCTCCCTCCTATACTGTTTATGTGGAGTCTGAAAACGGCACGACATTCCGCAACGGAATCGTCTCGACGGTACTCCGTGCCAGGGTGTACAGGGGCGGTGAAGAGATTACATCGCTCATTCCCGACGGCAATTTCCGCTGGATACGGACGAGCCGCGATACGGAGAGTGACAGGATATGGAACGCCGCACCGCGTTACGGCAGGGAGATAGAGATAACCGGCGGGGACGTGTGGCGCAAGGCCGTTTTCGATTGCGAAGTGGAAATAACAAATAACCGATAATCTATTATGGCAGTAAAAGTAGCCCGCGGGCAGGTCACCATCATCGACCAGAACGACGCGGTATCGTTGCAGGCATTCATCGGCTCCTCGCAGCCCCTGACACAGGTGTACAACAGAGACAACAATGCCTATGCCCCTTCGTGGGCGGCTTCTCCCTATCTGGTACTTACCCCTTCGCTCTTCGTCAGCGGTCAGGCGGCGACCGACCAGATCACCTCGGTAGGCAATGCCGCGACGCTTACGGCAGGCGTGAAGAGCGGCTCGGCCAAGTGGTACAAGAACGGTACGGCGATCGTCTCCGGACAGGACAGCTGCACCATCGGCGCGGCATCGGCCAAGTATGCCCTTACCGTCAAAGCCAACCACATGACCGTTTCCGCTCCGCAAGTGCGTTATACTTTCGAGGCGGTTTACATCGACGCCAACGGGCTGGAGATTCCGTTCCGGGCGGAGATTCAGTTCACGCAGCACCTGAACGCCGGAGCGATGATCGCCGCCGTGGCGTATGCACCCGACGGCATCGTATTCAAGAACGACGAGGTGGCGACGCTCAGGGCGCATTGCGACCTGTGGCGCGGAGCCTCTATCGACACGACGAACGTCACCTACGCGTGGGGCATCAAGGATTCGGCGGTATTCGCGGGCACGACACTGACAGCTGCCGCGGCAGCCGGAGCCACGACCATAACGGTCGCTTCGGTAATGAACATGGAGGCGGGAGGCAGGATAACCATAGGATCGGCACAGTACACCATTTCGGCAGTCAACGCCTCCACGAAGGTCGTGACGCTGACCTCCGCACTGAGTGCCGCAGCCGCATCGGGAGCCGCCGTTTCGTGTCCCTACTACAACTCCATGCTGGGTGCCGGCTGGGCATGCCTTACCTCGACCAATCCTCGGGGCGTGACGGCAGGCTGGACGACAAACGAAATCACGATTACGGCAGATGCCGTTCTCAACTTCGAGACCTTCAAGTGCGCCATCAAGGATACGGACACCTCGGCGGGCAACGCCTCGGCGAACAAGGTCGTCTGCGACATCATCTCCTTCACGGATATGTCCGACCCCATCACGGTTGATCTGGTCAGCCAGAAGGGGTTCACCATCAAGAACAACGGCAATGACGTGGATGCCAAAGCCGTGTTATACAGGGGCGGTGAGGAAATCGACACGGGCGGGACAGCTTATACCTATACATGGAAACTGTGGAACTCTGCCGGGACTTCCGTCGTGAAGACCTACACGGGAAAATCCATCACGGTCTCGAAAGCCGATGTGACGGGGAAAGGCGTGCTGATGTGCGAGGTATCGAAATAAACGACATGTCTTACAACGAATACGAGGGTGCCAAATACTTTTTGGGACACCCTCATTGCGTCTGACGTGTTTCCCGACAGGAAAGTCAGTCTCTTGGCATGGATTTCACGATCCCGCTCACGGGGTCGAATTGTACGGCGGCATTGTTGAACAGCCGCTCGATATGCCCGCTGCGGATCATTTCGGAGGTCGGCAGACAGTGAAGGACGGGCGTATCGATAAGGGCTATTCTGTCACTCAGCGAGAGGGCTATATCCAGTTCGTGAGTGGAGAACAGAATGCATTTGCCCTCAGCATGCGCTAACCGTGCGAGCAGGGAACACAATTCGTAACGGTTGGGCATGTCAAGAAACGAGGTCGGCTCGTCCAACAGGATGACGGGCGTTTCCTGAGCCAGAGCACGGGCTATCATAATGCGCTGGCATTCACCGTCCGACATCTTATCCATCGTGCGGCCGGCATACGCCTCCATTCCGACCGAAGAGAGCGACCGCATGACGATTTCCCTATCTTGAGGCTGCATGCGGCCGATCCAGTTGGTGTAAGGGGCGCGGCCGATAGCCACGACATCCTCGCACCGCAGGTTGGCGATGCGTGTGCGCTCGGTCGTGACAAATGCCAGTTGCCTTGCCTTCTCCGGAGTTCTCATGTTTGCGATACAATGTCCGTCGAGCAGGATTTTACCGCAATAATTATGATTCAGTCCGGCTATGGCACGGAGAAGTGTAGATTTCCCCGTGCCGTTCCTGCCAATAAGGGCAGTCAGCTGTCCTCTTTTGAAAGAGGCATCGACCTTATCGAGAAGCCTCTTCTCTGCGTAGCCTATGGAAAAATCGCACAGTTCTATCATACCGTCATCGATTTATTGCGTAAAACCACCCATACGACTATCGGGATTCCCAGCAGTGCGGTAATGGCATTTACGGGCAAAGTGAACATTTTGGAAACGATATCGCAAAGAAGCAATACCGCCGCCCCCGAGAGAAGGGTTCCCGGCAGGAGCACGCGGTGGTCGGCCTCGCGGAAGAGCATCCGCGCGACGTGAGGCATGGCAAGACCGATGAAGCCGATCGGGCCGCAGAAAGCCGTTACCGTGCCGGCCAGCAGCGTCGTCGAGAGAAACAGCAGACCGCGCGAACGGCGGATATTCAGTCCCATCGTTACGGCATATTCCTCGCCGAAGAGCAGGAGGTTGAGCGGTTTGATCGTCCATACGGCCAGCAGCAACCCGACGATGACCGACGGAAGGAGGATGGCGAGCTGCGGCACCGTCACGTCGCCGAGCGACCCCATCGTCCAGATGACGAACGCCTTTAACGCCTCCTCTTTGCTCAGATATTGCAATATCTGCACGACAGCGCTCACGCCTGACGAGAACATCATACCCAAAATCAATATCACCATAATGTCCTTTATGCGGTGTCCGACGGCAGCGATTACGAGCAGCACGACGGCCGCACCCAGCCAAGCCGCTCCGGCGATGCCTATCGACGAGCCGACGCCTGCCAGCACCACGAGCGCCACGCCGAGGCTTGCACCCGAGCTGATGCCCAGCACGTAGGGGCCGGCCAGCGGATTGCGGAACAATGTCTGCATCTGCAAGCCGCTGACCGATAGCGCCGCCCCGGCCAGCAGAGCCACAACCGCCTTTATCAGCCGTATGTTCAGTACGATTTTCGCCGTAGTCCGCGGGCAGTCGCCGCCCGTCAGGGCCGCCCATACGTCGCCGACGGGAATGCGAACCGCGCCCACAGCCAAATCCAACAGGAAGAGGCCGACCGTAAGCACGGACAACGCGGTGAACAGGATGACGGGGCGTGAACGCATCTATTTCAGTTGTTTGTAGTATACGAAATCTTCTTCGACCAACTCGGGGTGGAATATCTTCACGAGGTCGCGCAGAAGAAGGTCGGGATTCACGACGGCCGATTCGTAGTAGTCGTTGCCTCCGGCGGCATTGGTGCGGGCGTTGTTGTTATAGACATAGCCGTTTCGGACGCAGCGGGTATCGGCGAACTTCGGGCAGGCGGCTTTCAGTTCGTCGAGTGTGTTCGCCATGCCGACGTTCAGCCACATATCGGCCTCCGAAGCGAGCAGGTATGCCTCCTCCAAGTCGATAGGCGTCGAAGAGTTGCCCGTGTTCTTCTTGTAGATGTAGTCGCCTCCGGCGTCGGTAATCAGCCGCACGGCATAGTTTTCCGTCGAGGGCATGAACCACGAATCGCCGTAGGGCGTATTGAGCATGACCGACGGGGCATCGAGAACGGCACCGGACACTTTCTGTTTCAGCGCATTGTATCGGATCGGAATATCCGCGAATACCTTTTCGCCCTTCGCGCGTTTCCCGACGACCTCCGAAAGCGCCACCAGCCATTCGGCTTTGCCCAGCGGAGATTCTTCGAGATAATCGCCGACATACATGAACGGGATGCCGAGCTCCTTGAGTTTGCTCTCCATCGCACTGGCCCCGTTCACGCCGAAAAGCAGCACAAGGTCAGGGTCGAGCGACAACAGAAGTTCATAATTGATATTTCCCTCGTAACCCACGTCGCCGATGCTGTCGCGGCGTGCCTGAATGTCGGGATTGGAGATATAGTCGAGTCCCGAAACGCCGACCACACGTGCCGTCTCGCCGATGGCGTCGAGCATGGCGATATGGGTCGAGGACATCGCCACGATGCGCTGCGCATCCCCTTCGAGGACCTGCCCGTCGAAACCCTCGGGAACGGGTTCCCCGTTACGGGAGATGAACAACCGGGTGGTGACGCTATCCGCGCCCTGCCACGGATTCATGACGGAAACCAGCACGCTCTGTCTGCCGTCTGCTCTTTCAATCTTGAATCCCGAGGCATATTCGGGAGCGTAAAGCTGTTTGTTGAAATCGGCAAGTTGGGAACTCTTGCCACGACAGCCTGCAAATGCCAGCGCAAGCAGCACCATCAGGCTCAAATTCTTTAATACTTTCATATCATTACCTTATTTACGTTTACATTATTTTCTGCTTTTCCCGAATTTCGGGGTGATGCCGATGAAGAACTCGAAGTTGATGCCGGGCATAGGACGCGACAGCACCGAGAGATAGTCCTCGTTGAACAGGTTATTGACGGCAAGTTTCAACTGTACATCCAGCGGTTTGAACGACAGCATTTTCTCCAGTGAGATATTGCTCATGAAATACCGGGGCAGGTGGCCTGTCAGCGTGTAATCGTTGCTCGACATGGTGAAACGTTCCGAGTAGTAAGCCCACTTGTAGAGGAACGCCCACGTCCGCCATGACAGCCGTCCTGTCAGCGAGGCGGAGTGCTCCGGCACGTAAGGCAGTTGTTTTCCCACCGACTGGTCGGCGGGCGACATCTTTTCGCCCTCGTTGATGGAGGGGGTCCACGAATAGGAACCGTTCAGGTCTATCAGCCAGTCCTTTGCCGGCTGCACGGCAAGGTTGGCCTTCACTTCGACACCGTAGGCATGGACTTTCTTCACGTTGCGCGGCGAGAAGAACCCCTTGGTCGTCGGCAGCCAGATGATCCAGTCGTCGATGTAGGAGTCGAACCAGCTTGCGCTGCCGCCCAGTTTATATACCCCCTTTTTGCCGACATCGAAACTCACTCCGGCGTCATAGCTGAAGCCGTGTTCGTTTTTAAGGTCGGGGTTGCCGCCCGGCAGAAAGTAGAGGTCGTTCAAAGTCGGAAAACGATAGTTGCGCGATACGGAGGCTTTCACCATCACGTTCCCTTTGCGCGAAATCAGTCCGTCGATGAAGAATGCCGGGATGAGCGGAGCCCATTTGTCGCCCGACATCTCCTCGCGCAAGACCAGCGACAAGCCCAACGGCTCGACAGGCTGCCATTTGGCCGATACAGAACCGGAGAGCTCGACACGCCCCTTGTCATATCCGACGACGGCTTTGTTGCCATCCTGAAGGATGATGTTCTTGTCTTCGCTGCGCACGAGATGCTGGTACACGGATACGTTCGAGGTGAAGAACCATTTCCTGCCGGGCGAGTATTCCGCTTCCGCCTGTCCGTAGAACGTGTTTATCTTGCTCCGCGAACGGGTCATGGAGGCCCAGTTGTCCGGCGCCACCTCACGACGGTAGTCGTAGGCCATCCACGTATGGATATAACCGCCTTTCACGCCGACTTTCCATTTCTCTTTGATATGGTCCCATGACAGGACACCACGAAACGTCTGCTCCCGCTGGCGGTTCTCGAAGGCGGTCTTATCGCCGTAATCGGTCGTGAGCATCGGCAGTTCCCGGTTGGAGTTGATATACCATGCGTTCAACCCGAAACGGTCGCCTTTCAGGGTGTTGTAATATACCTCCTGCAACAGGTGCAGGTCCTTGAACGAACCCGATCGGTTGCGTTCCTTGGGATGATACTGTCCGATGATGTTCTTCTCCTCGTCGTAGATATTTATCTTCTTGTCGTGGTTGGTGTACTTGTAATCGTTGGGCGACGACGAATAGACCGCGCGGGTCGAGACCTGCCATCGGTCGCTGCCGTAGGTGAAGCGGGCGAACTCGTCGAACGTGCGGAACGACCCGATGCCCTGCACGTATTGGGCATGGAAGCCCTCGCCGACCTGCGGCGTAGTACCGAGTTTGACAAGTCCGCCGAGTCCGCCGCCCGTTTCATTCACCGACGACGTGCCATGAAGCAGCGAGGCCTGATCTATGAAGTAGGACGGTATGGTGGAAAAGTCGGTCATACCCAGCATGGGATTGTTGATGCGCATGCCGTTCCACGTCACCTGCGTGTGGCTGGGCGACGTGCCGCGGAAAGCAACGGTGGAGAGCGTGGCGCGTCCGTAACTCTTGACGAACACGGACGAATTGAACGTCAGAATGTCGGCCATCGATAAGGCAATGTTCTCTTTCAGTGCGAGCGAGTCGAACTTCGTCTTCTGCACGCCGATTTCTTTCATCGGGCGTTTGCCCCACACCGTGACCTCGTCTATCTGGTGGATGCGTCGTGTGATTCCCTGCGCGGACAATACGGACGGACAGACGAGCAGTAGCGAGAAAAGTATGTATTTCGTATAAATCATTTGATTCCGTTTTTAGGGTGGGTATTCGCGGAAAAATGTACCGTGGAGGATGCCGGCACGGACGTTTGATGCGGGTCGAACCCATTCTCTTCAAGCAGTTGTCCGTATTCTTCCTCGAACGAGATCTCCTGATGGATTGTATGCTGCTCCTCGATGTGCCGTCTGAGCCGGTGAAGGTCGCTGAACGACACGCTGAACGAGTCGAATCCGGCAGCCCAACCGGAGAAGTCGGCATATTCCGGGGTTTTCTGGTATACCGTTCCCGTGGCGCCTTTCACCTTGTTCACGATCTTGCTGAAATCCCCGGAATTCGGAATCTCGACAAGTACATGCACGTGGTTGAGAAAGGCATTGGCGGCATGTACGCGGCAACCTTTCCCTGTAAAAATCCGTGTCATCCGCTCGAGCATCAATCCTTTTCCCGTTGTCGGAATCGTCATCTTGCGTCCTTTGGTAACGAAGATGAGATGGTATAGGTGTCGTATCCTGCCCATCACTTCCAACAAAATGCGCCGGGGATTATCCCGACATAGAATTCATCGATCAGTTCACCTTCGGACGAGTAGCGGTAGACAATGCCCTGCTGCTGGTAGTCGATGGCATCGGCCACGTAGACATCGCCACGCACGGGGTCGACGGTCAGGCCGTAATAAATCGTACCGCTGTATTCGAGGAACGGGCGCACGGGAACACGTTCCGCATCCACGTCCATCGACCATATGTCCTTGTTGATCCAGTAGAGCTTGTCGCCCGTACCGTTGAGCTGCACCTCCGAAGGCCAGTCGCCCATCTTGAACTTGAACTGCTTCTCTACGGTGAACGTCTCGGCATCGATGCGGTAGAGAGACGGGGCTTCGTAGCCGTAGGGCGAACCCTCGTACCCACCGTCGGTGATCGTCCACATCTTGTGGTTCTTGTCCATTACCAGCGAGGTGGGCTGGATGCCGACTTTCAGTTCTTCTACCACCTGATCCGTTTCGGTATCGATCTTGATGATGCGGTTTTGGTACGACCAGCAGTTGCAATAGACATATTTGCCATACTGCACCATCTGCTCCGTGGAGCCGCTTTCCATCGTCATGTCCGGCACCTGGATGTAACCGGTGATTTCATATTTCTTGGGGTTGATGATGAAGATGCGGTTGTCCCACAATTGGGTGACATAGGCTTTCTCGTCGCTGAGGAAATGGATATAGCGCGGCGAAGTCAGGTTCGTGATACGGCCCACCTCTTTGAACGTATTGAGGTCGATGGCGAAAATCACGTGGGAATTGTTCACCACGACCCAGCCCTTATTGTCGTGGATGCACATCGATTGCGCCACGTCGCCCAGCTTCATGCCGTTGGCACGGAAGAACACTTCATTCTGCACCTGTTGGGTTTCGGGGTCGTAGTACGACAACGTGGCATTGCCGTACTGGAAGTTGCCCTCGTTGGTGATGAACAACCCGGCTCCGGTAGCGTTGAAATCTTCCACCGCATCTCCGTAGTCCCACTCCATGCAGCCCGCCAGCAACAGCGGCAACCCGCATAGAAGAATGATATGTCGTATCAGATGTTTCATTGGCTTGTTATAAACGGGAAAGAGTACCGGTCTTTCGGCCAGTACCCTGTTCCCTTGTAAAATAATGGGTGTTACTGCTGGGTATAGCGACCGGCTTGCATATCCTCGTAGGTGGGGTTATAACCGCAATTGGTTACAAGCCAGTCTTCTTTCTTGATTTGCTCTTCTTCTACAAAAGATTTGAAGAACGTATAATCAACAAACCGTGTCAACCGGATAAATCGAACTCCTGAGAGTTTTGTTAAAGTTGGCATATTGAAAGTCGTAAGCGATGCTGCATTTGCAGCACAAAGTGTTCCATCAATGGCCTGCAATTTGGGGCATGAAATAGTTTTTACGGCACGAACAGTCATACCAACACCCCCGACATGTTCCAATGACGGAAATGTAAAATCTTTATTTGATGCCATAAAATCTAAAGAACCATATAAAATATTATTAATCACCCCTTCTTTGATATATTGAGGATTGCTTGAACAACCGACTGACTTTAAATTCGTAAAATCATAATCATAGTTAGAAACAGCGTTCAGATTACCGATAATACATAACTGACCTCCGACAATTTCCAATTTCGGGAACGAGATATTGTTTGCCATTGTAGTTTCGATGCTTAAATATCCATCTACACTTACCAAGTTAGGGGCTGAAACGCCTTTTTTTGAACCTCTTATAATTTCCATATTCCCGTAAACTCGTTCAAATTGGAATACAGGATCTGTTGTCATATTGCTAGAATACTTAAAATTCTTAATACTCTTAAAATTCAATTCTGGATCTATTCCAACACTTGAACCGGTAATACCGCTCGGAGCTAGAAACATGCTAACTTGCGACATATCCTCTTTTGTGATAATTTTTGAGAATATAGTCCCGTCTGTAATAGAAATTAAAGGTTCGTTATCCTCAAAAGGTACAAAATTTACTTTGCTCAAATCTAAAATTCGATCAGAACACTCCAATAAACGCAGCAAGGTCAGTCCTCCGAGTTGTTCTAATTTACTCCAATCCGGTAATTTTTTCAAGACTTGGAATTTAGATATTGTCAATGTGCCTTTAACAATCGACAAGTTAGACAGTCCATCTATTTCTTGTAATTTATTATTTCCCGTAGATGTAAAAGCATCGGACGCAATATAACTGGAAACGAGATTAAGGTCGCCGTTTACTACCGATAATTCCGGCAATGAAAGGGTCTCCAACGGAATCGGTATAGAAGCAAAATCCACACTTCCAACTTCTTGTAATTTCGGAAATTCCAAAGAAATCATTTTGCCTAAATTATTAACCCCTAAGCGACCGTTTACTTTTGTCAATTCAGGAATTCTCAAAGATGTGATTTCTCCTCCTGGTTCTCCGTCACTTGTCAGACACTGGAGATCAAAATCCTTTACGACAGTGGTTAATTTAGGGAATTCAAAACTTTGTAGAGATGAAGTCCTGAATATTATATTTCCATCAATCGTTTCAAGGTTGTCGAATTGCACATATGCTACTTGATTGTTGCAGACAACGATGTCGCCAGTAATATGCTGCAAAGATCTCATACTGACCATCTGCAATTTACTGTTGGTCGCAAAGGCAGTTTCAGTTCCTATTTGCAAACCTCCAATTGAAGTGATATTATCAAGTCCCGTAAGATCTTGTCCAACATAACTTTTCCGAATGATGATGTTTCCTTCGACTTCCTTCAATATTTTTAATGCGGCGATATCCGACAATTCTTCTGCATCCTCAGCATCCGACCCGATAATCAAATCACCTTTGATAACCGTTACGTCCGTATCAATGAAAGCCGTAACATCCGCTGTTGTCTTCAATTCCACATCCCCTTCATAGCGAATCTCGTCTTTAATGACTTTATATGTATAATCATTCGCTTCTCCATTGTAAGAGGTTACACGAAACGTTCGTTCCGTATCCCAGTCAGTAATGCTTGCCGGATCGGGAATAATTGTTGCCGAGGATGTGTATTTGAATTCGACTTGAGCATTATTTAACGAAACAGTATATGGAACTGTTATGGTAATTATATTGTCAATTATTTCCGCTGTATAGGATTGACTTGCCACAGTCATCACGACTGATGTGATAAAATTGTCATCGGCATCAGCAGGACTTTCTGGAGTCTGATTATCTTCTGAACATGATAAAAAAAGAAATGGGGCAATGAATAGTAAAAGCCAAAACTGTCTCATATTATTGATTATTAGTTATTGATAAGTCTTCAAATGAAAATACTTCTGTGGATATCTCTCCAAGCCAACCACTTTTCGATAATACTCCACACTGAACTTTGATAAAGTCTATATATTGCAATTTTACTGGAGTCCCGTCATGATATATTGCATTGGCTATTTTGAATCCGTTGCGCTGACCGCTACCATCAATGACATTTCCTCCTACCAGATTATCTGAACCCATATTATCCACATACCCCCACTCATAAGCGTTATTCGCCCAATATCCTGTAACGGGATCTTGATTGTTGCGAGGAGTCAGACGCGTCCCATATAATGTATAGCTATCTTCTTTAATCCAATTGGGATAATAATATTCTTGGCCATGGTATGCATTCATATCGACAGAACCTGAATTACCTTCACTATCTACCCACGGAGTATGTGCTCTGGGTGCAGGTCTATAGTAAGTTACTTCGTAGTCTTGTATTGTACCATCGATGCCGGTTTCAGATCCTTTTAATTCATACCATTCATCGTCTGGCTGGCCATTGCCATTTATATCTTGCATTACCCAAACAATGCCCGGCTCATTTGAGCCACCGCTCGAACTGTTAAAAGCATTTCCTTGTATTGCAAAATCGTATTCTCGGCCACTCGGAGCAATACTATGGTCAAAACCGATGATGATATAACCACCGAAAGATCCCAGTGAAACATGCGCTTTTTTGTTCAATCGTTTCGTTGCATACTCTATGGCTTGTTGGGGCGTCGTTTCATTTCCTATAAATCCGGTATTTTGGGATAACTCATTAATAAACTGTCCGGGAGCAGGAATGAATTCATAAACCTTATCCCAAATACCTGAACTTGTCGCTGTCGCTTGCCGATAGCGTTCTTGTTCCGTTTTTTCTTCACAAATAACCTTAACTGTCGTTGTAATTGAAGTATTACTACGTGTTATGTTACGTGAAAGTGGCTGTGTGTTGGGCATTTTTTCTGTAACAGTAACAGCAACGAAATATTCTCCAGGAGTCGTCGGCGTGAATTTAAAAACCCTGTCGGTAGCGGCTTCCATAATTTTTCCATTGACCTGCCATTGATACTGTGGATAATCGAAATATTCCAGCAAAGGCCGCAAATATACAGGACGCCCTGCAAAAGTATAACGATCCGTAGAAGTTTGTGTATAGGATGGTGTCGGAAACCGTACGGAATAAGGCATTGTTTCCACAACTTCTACGTCGAAATCACGGATTGTTTCTCCGTCTATATTGGATGCCCGGATTGTTATCGAATATGTACCGAGTTCTTTTTCGTGAAACGTATATGCTTTTTCTGTTCCGACGATTTCTCCATCGCGTACCCATTCAATTCTAAAATTTTCAAGATCGTCATGTTGAATATCTGGAGATAAAATATAATCCGTGTTTTGAGGCACTTTTAATCCTTTAGAGGGGATTATGATTGAAATTGTAGGTGGAGTTAACTCCAATACTTCTACTTTTAACTCTTCTTCCGCATAACCCTCTGGTGTATCAACTCGCAATTTGATATATAGATGTTGTTCCTGATTCCATGTATACTTCAATATTGATTCAGATGAAAGAAGTTTTCCATCTACTGTCCATGCATAAAGTGCATTATTCGCATATTTATATGTCGGGGCAATTGTCAGTTCACGCCCAACTTTGATAGTGTAAATGCCAGTCTCACTATCGAGTTCAATTATAGGAGCTTGTTTTATTTCTTCAGTAATTACATCGTTCTTATTACAGCTTGTAATAAAAAACAAAAGTACAAGAATACTAAATATGAAAGCCTTCATAATAAAAAAGGCATAGAACTGAAATCAGTTCTATGCCAAACTATATTAAATTGTTATTCTATTGTAACGTCGTCTATACAAAGATACGCCGGAGTATTGAGTCCATATATAGGATCGACATCAGATCCTTCAAAATTGAATTTTACACTTTGCACATCCGCTACATTAATATCCCAATATGTCCATGTAGTTACGGGGGACACTGTTGGTTTATCATATCGGTAGTCGGCCAACAATTTCGATACAGTGGTGATCAAATTTCCATCTACGTCATAACATTCGATGTTGACTTGGAAATATCCTATATTGTTGCCGTCAGAATCTTTCAGATTACTCAACGGTGTTGCAACACCCGATGTTCCGAACTGATTACCATTTATAATCACACCATAGGTATATGCTGTGTTACAATACCATAAACCCTTGAATTTGCGAGGGGAGTCAAAATAGAATTCAGGTTTGGCCATCCACTCCGTATTTCCGAAATCAGAGTAGCCGTATACAACAGCAAAATTGGAACCGCTGTGACCTGCCCCTGTATTGGCCCCATCTGTGGATGCTGTATTATAGACACTACATTGATTCTCCCAAGTATACCACCAATTAGTTCCAGAAGTCTTGCCGGCAGCAGAATCAGAACGATAATTGTATTTCGACAACGCAATGGCACCACTGGAAAATTCAGTATACGCTCCATAAGAATTGGTTACAGTATTCATGTCGGAGACAAACACAAAATCGGGATCGTATATTTCCCTGATTTGGTTCTCTGCAGTATATCCATAAAGCGTGTAGTAGTTCTCTGCTTTAGGCGAAACCGCCATGAATGTTTCATCGAAGTCATCGAATGTAATGGTTGTAGTGCCATCATCATTAAAGTTGGCTCGGGTTTCGGGAGTTACTGAATCAGTTTGAGGATTCATCAAAAAGTCATCGTCTGAATTACAGCCGGTGAACAGGGCGGTTGCCGTCAACAGGAAAGCTCCCGCCAGAAAGCGTAAATTTCTTTTCATAGCTTACTTGTTTTTTAATAAAACATATTTTTAACAAACACAAAAAATCCCGTTCGCGCAGGTTTACACGAACGGGATTATGTTTGTCTTCAAATATGAGAATGACTCCTACGGCATTCCGTATCTGATCGCAACCCGATTTTCTCCCGCGGGTGTAAATCCTTTTCCGGTCATGGCAGGTCTTCTGACTCGTCCCAGTCGTCGCGCCTTCCCAGCATTACACCAGTGGCAGGTTGCGGCAACCTTGAGGGGACTTACAGCAGCGGGTACTGTCCCGGATTCTCACCGGATTCCCTTTTCATCCGTGGCGGCGAACCGCCCGGAACCATTTCCAATTACAAAAATACAAATATTTTTTATAATAATATCATTTACACGAAAAAAAATCCGCAACCTGCCGGAATCATTCCGCACTATACTTTCAGAAAAAGGTTTCATGGCAAAGATTCTCATCGCCCGGGGACAGGCGACCATCTATGTCCAGAAGGACGGGTATACCATAACCCAGTCTTTGGGTGAATACGTGTTCCCCGCGGATGACACGGGGAAGATTCTCTCGTCCGTCACTCTCACCTCGACCGTACGGGTGATGTGCGGGGACGAGGAACTCACGGCCTTTACCATCGGTGCGGTGGGTAAGCCGGCGGGATTCTCATCCGTTACCGTCAATAACGGCACGAAGACCTTAACCTACGTTATCACCGCCGGTACGACGACCCTCGCCGACCACGGAACAATAGATATTCCCGTGACAATTTCCGGTATTGTCTATCATCTGTCGTTCGTCTGGTCGAAAGCCAAGGCGGGTATCCCGGGCAAGGACGGGGTCGATGCCGACATGCTCGACTGGGTCAAGGAGTGGAATACGGGTAAGACGCTCATCAACGGCAACACGGTCATCACCCCCAAACTCTTTGCGGGCACGAAAAACAGCGACGGCACCGTCTCCGGGATAGCCATAGGCTCGTTTACACTCAATACGAAGACCTCCTCGGGAACGATCGCCGCAGAGGCGGTAAACGGCATCTATGGATTTAGGGATGGCTACAAAACCTTCTATGTAGATAACGGCGGTAACGCCCAGTTGGGTTATGGCGACCAGTATGTCAGGTATAACGCCACGACAGGCAAGGTCGAGTTCGGCAGCGGAGTGAGTCTGAACTGGGTCGGTGCGACCTACATCGACAAGGACGGCGTCTTTACCGGAACACTCTCGGCCGATACGATTAAGACGATTTCCATCAGTGCTTCCCAGATCACATCGGGGATTATCGCTGCGGCACGCATCGACACGGCGGCGTTGAAAGCCTCCTTGATTACCGCCGGAAACATCGAAGCTCTGACCTTGAACGTTACAAAAGGGAAAATCGGCGGCTGGACGGTGGATGCCGACTCCCTTTACCGGGGTACGAAGAACAACACTGTGGGGAGCTGCACCTCTGCCGCAGGTAGCATTACGCTCGGCTCGAACGGTATCCGGGGCTATAAATGGCGGCTGGATGCCTCGGGAGCCGGAGCGGTCGCGGGCGGCAACATCGCGTGGGACGCTTCGGGCAACGTCACGTTCGCCTCGACGGTCAGTGCCTTGTGGACGGCACCTATCGGCTCCCTCACCACGGCTTTGGGCGGCAGCGGCTATCCCAAGCTGACGAAGATCACGGCCGACGGAATCTATACCGGCAGTATCACCGCCTCGCAGATTACCGCAGGAACCATCTCCGCCGACCGCATAGCGGCAGGCAGTATAGCGGCCTCGAAGCTCGATGCCGCCAGCATCAGGTCCTCCATCATCAACACGGACTATATCAACGGCCTGAGCTGTACCTTCACCAAAGGAAAAATCGGCGGCTGGATGATCGGGGCTTCGGCCCTCACTGCCACGCATATCTCGATAGACAGCGGCAACAGACGCATCGCGGTGTACGGGGCCAATTCGGGTGTCGCTAGCGGGCAGCGGGTGCAGCTCTACTACAACAGCGACACGGACTTCGGGCTCTATACCACGGACAGTGCAGGGTACTGCGTGGCACAGCTGGGTTCGAGCAACAGCATAGCCGGCTGGACGATCGACACGACTTCCATTCGCAAGGGCAACGTGTCGCTGGGCAGCGACGGCTCGATCATCAACTCCACGAAATGGAAACTGAACAACGACGGTTCGGGGCAGATCGCCTCGGGCAACATTGCATGGGACACTGCCGGGAACGTTACGTTCGGGGCTTCCGTATCGCTGCAATGGAAGAACGACATCGAAGCGGCCAAGGTTACGAACTTCGGCTATCGA
This sequence comes from Bacteroides sp. HMSC067B03, assembly GCF_001811315.1. NCBI lineage: Bacteria > Pseudomonadati > Bacteroidota > Bacteroidia > Bacteroidales > Bacteroidaceae > Bacteroides > Bacteroides sp. HMSC067B03. The sequence continues at coordinate 308,971 of NZ_KV804412.1, forward strand.
TATTACAAGAAACTCATCATCAACGGCGACGAAGCGACCTATTATCCAGTCGTTTTCAAAGGTGGCGACCAGAACATCAAACGTACCATTCTCGTCCGTCGGGGATATGCCGAGCAGGCTCCGGTCTCGTGGAACACATCCACGCACAAAGGAGGTCTGATCGTACTTATCAAAACCAACTTCGGCGGTTGGGGTGGCATTGCCTATTCATGGGATATCTATGACCTTTCCGAGACCTACTGCCGGATGTTCGCCGGGGCGCAGCTGTGCGGCAACTACTGCATGTTCGCCGTCTTCCTGCGTGGCGGCGGCGATACGGGTGCCGTGTACCACCTCTACTCCGACCAGCCGATAGAGAGCAGCAGTTATAGTCCTTCGCCGATTCCGGCAGCTCCGCAAATCGCTTACGGCAACGACCTTATCTTCCAGAGCGGTTCCACACAAGCCTATGCCCCCGCGCCGCGCACCCTCACGGCTGCCGTCGAGGAGGAGATCCGCCGCCATCGGTTCATTGCTCTGGCGCAAAGCACGGACAGCACGCTTGCGGCGCACCCGCTGACCTATATCGGCTCGACAGGGATTTACACGGGCACCCTTACCGCGGCGCAGGTCAACGCCGTGGCGATCGATGCCGGCAGTATCAAGACGGGAACACTTTCGGCAGACCGTATCGCCGCGGGCAGCATCAGCGCCTCGAAACTCGATGCCGTGGGTATCAAGTCGTCCATTATCAATACCGATTACATCAACGGTCTCAGCTGCACGTTCACGAAGGGCAAGATCGGCGGTTTCTCCATCGGCAGTGACAACATGACCATAGGGAACGTCGGAGCTGTGGGTGCCATCCCGTTGCAAATCCGTTCCGCCTCCACGGGCAGCGGTTACTGGTACACGGGAGCCTACAAGCCGCTGGGTATATGCCTTACGTGGTATCAGAGCAGCAATGCAGGGCATATCGTCCTCGGGCAGGTGGCGGCATCCGGCAACAGTGTCAAGACCGGATTCATAGGTCTTCAGATGATGTCATGGGACAATCTGGAATACTTCTGCCTCTCGGTGAACTATACCAAAAGCGGCAGCAAGGAGGTATACAACCGTATCGCGGGGTGGGCCTTCGACCACAACCATATCTGGAAAAACAACATCTCGCTGGGCAGCGACGGATCTATCGCCAACTCCACGAAATGGAGTCTGAACAACGACGGGTCTGGGCACATAGCCTCGGGTAATATCTCATGGAATGCCGCCGGCACGGTTACCTTTGCCGCATCCGTATCCGCCCAGTGGACTACGGGCATCACGACGGCGCAGGAACTCGCTTCGGCCATGGCGTTCGGGAAGATGCTCTACCGCGACCCGACTTTCTGGAACGGAAACAACGGTGTCGTGGTTTACAACAACTCCCAGAACGGTATGGTGACCGTTACCCGGCAGCAGGATGCCACGGCACCCAATGACAGCAAGTATGTCCTGAAAATCCAGACCAGCGGCAGTGCCAGCCCTCGCAACGGAGGCTTCTATTTCGGGGCGAAATGCGGTTACCGCAAGGTGCTCGTCGCCCGCATTATCGCCAAGATCCCCGCCGGCAGAAATCTCTGTTGGGCGACGAACAGCGTCGGCACGGGAGGTTCGCACCGGTGGCTTACGTCGAACGCCGGCACGGGCGACTGGAAAGAATACGTCTACAAGGTCGTGTGCGGCACCGCCGATTTTTCCAGCACCCATTTCTTCTACGTGGACGGCACGCAGGGGACTTCCGATACGCCTGTCATCTGGTATGTGGCCTATGCCACGGTCTTCGACCTTACCTCCACGGAGAAATACACGACCACCATCGATGCCAACGGCATTTACACGGGAACCGTACGCGCCAACCAGATTATCGTGGATTCCGCCCTGACTGTCGGAGGGAGCAGCTATAACGGCAGCATCTCCGTCAAGGATGCGAACAATAGCGTAAAGGTCACGCTGGACAGGAACGGTATCACGGCCGTGAGCGGCAAGATCGGCGGCTGGATTCTCGGAACAAGCGCCCTGACCGCTTCGGCTCCGGCCTCGGGGCACCGCATCGTTATGGGGGCTTCAGGATATATTTACCACGACAACCCTTCCACCGGAGTAAACTATTGGGCGCTGAACACGGACGGTTCCGCCACGTTCGGGTGCGGGAAAATCTCCTTTGCCAATGACGGATCGGGTTATCTGGCCAACCAGAATATCAAATGGGACGCCTCGGGAAATGTCACGATGACGGGCACCATCAACGCCAATGCCGGCACCATCGGGGGATTCGTCATCGGTCAGGGGCGCATCGGCTCGACGGCGACAGGAACCGGCTCAGGCGGCGGCCTTGCCATCTACGACGACCTGTTCCGCGTGGGGGACACCATTTCGTATGTCCTGTTCGGCAGCAACACCATACCGGCATCCGCCGGCGGATCATGTGCCACCGGACGTATTGTGAACAACAAGGTGAACAGCATCTTTAATAACAACTACGGGCTTTATATCGATGTCAAAAACGGTAACCGTAACTACGGAATATGGTCCAATGCCTCTGTTATAGCCCCTGCCTGCATCGGCAACAAGATCAAGAATGTCTATTTCACAGGCAGCGGTTACACGATCGATTTCTCGCAGTTCAACATCTTTTTCGTTTATGCCAACCAGAAGTACAGCGTGACCCTGCCGTCGGCATCGTCCGTGGCCACCATGTTCGGTTACTCGACTCTGCCGTCGGACTTCGCCTGCATATTTACCCTAATTTACAACTACAACTGGGGGAATAGCCTTGTATTCACCAATATCCGTAACCACAACGGGGATCTTGCCAGTTACACGTTAGCCAAGGGAGACTCCATTACGGTATTGTGCGCCAATTACCCCTCGTTCCATTACCAGATATTAAATCACTCTTATTAAAAACTTTTCTGCTGGGAATATCCCTACACTTAATAAAAACAGAAGCGAATTATGAACATCACCAACGTAACGGTAACCAAGGTTGCCGAAGAGAGCACGGAGAATGCCGACTACCAGTTGGAATATTCCATCGTCAATGACGCGCTGACCCGCGTCCACGCCTCCATCCGCAAGAAGGATACGGATGGCTCGGGGAACGCTCCGCAGATAGGTATCATCTACATGGAACAAGGCGTTATTTCATGCAACATTCCTATGGGAGAGCCGCTTGCACCCCTGTTTCATGATTTCGATACCATGATCGACGAAATAAAAAAGAGTAACGTACAAAATGCATAAATAATATGGAACTGTCAGTCAAAGACCGCCTTTACCTGCCGTCCTTTTTGCCGGCACGGGGCAACTTCAAGGACTTCAACCTCAAAAAAGAGATTCTGCGCAAGATCGCCATTCCGGACGAGGAGCGCAAAGCCATCGGTCTTCACGAGAATGCCGAGGACAAGCGCATCGAATGGGATGTGGAGAAGGAGAAACCGCTTGCCGTGGAGTTCTCGGGGGACGAGATGGAGTATCTCCGGAAAGCCTGCGAACGCATCTCGGACGAGGAGCTTCCGGACGATATGTGGGCTACCGTGTCGCGCATCTACGATTTCATTCAGGAGAAGTAAACCATCCTTTCTTTCTGCCGCTACTCTTTTGAAAAGAGTGCCCGGTCGTACTCTGATGTATGGTCGGGCTTTTTGTTGAAGTATCGTTCATGGCAAGACAGGACATAACAATGGACGCCGAATACGGTGAGGTGGAGACTTCCGGCAATATCGCCGGCAAGAGTTTCTACGACTTCCGCCTGCTCGATGCCGTCGCGGGTGCGGACAACGACACCTTCCGCTACGGAGAGATTACCGTCCCCGTCGGCTTCGTGTACACGTATAACGACGGCAAAGGGTTCCATGTCAGGATTCCCTATACGCCCGACATGCGCCGCCTGACGGTCCGTCTGGTTATGGAAAGCGGTTCGGGCGGCACGGAGTACCTGAGAAATCCTGCGACGGGCAAACATTGGTTTCCCGTCGTGGCGGAGACGGAAGCCGGCACGGCCGATATCGCCCTGGCCGCATTTTTCTCCCTCAATGAGAAGGGAGTCTACAACCTGCTGTCACGGGACGGTTACCTTGCCGTGTACAGCGGCTCAGAGACCGACTTCGAAATAGGAGCCGCCAAAGCCCAGAACGAGACGTTTCTGCTGAAAGCTTCAGCCGGAAATCTCTACCAACATTCTACGACAGGTGTCGGCCTCGTCGACTACCTGCATTCGAGTCTGGAAAACAACGGTCTTGCCGCCAAACTGCAGTCGGAATTCCTGTCGGACAAGGTCGTCATCAAGAATGCCTATATGGATTCTGCCACGGGAGAGCTGCTTTTAGAAACCGAGGAAAAGGAGGAGAACGATGGGTAAGTACAGGGTCGTAGCCGGACAGAATATCTACGATGTGGCCCTGTACCTGTACGGCAGCATCGAGGGAGTCGTGGATTTGCTCATCAACAACCCCGATCTCTCCTTCGCCACGACATTGACTGCCGGCCGGGAACTTGTCTACACGGACGATTTCGTTATCCGCGCCGATGTAGTCGCCTATAACGGGTTGCACGGCATCGTCCCCGCTAACGGTGAACGGCATGTCTATCCCAAAACGTTCACCTTGCCGCTTGCTGTCGTCCTCACGCTCGCTGCCGGGATCATCACCGTGCAGTGTGCCGTTTCCGGTGCGGGACAGCTGGAAATCGACTGGGGCGACAACAGCGACACCGAGACCGTCCTCCTCGCGGACACGCCGCAGCTGCTCACCCATACCTTCGACAACAAAGTCAGGGACAGGCGTCGTATCCGTTGGTTTACCGATGCCTGCTTCCGGAGTATCGACTGGAGCGGGCTCAAACCGCGGTCGTTGGTACTGGTGCAGACACTGCCGGTGGAGGAGCTGACGCTCACGCACGCCACACTCTCCTTGGAGAGCCTGCGGCTGCTTTCCGGAACCTACAGCCTGAACCTGTCGAATTGCGCGTTGGCCGATCTTGCACCGCTTGCCGAATGCCGGGAACTGATGACACTCGACCTCTCCGCCGCCCGACTGAAACCGACAGTCATAGATCATTACCTGACAACCCTTGTGGAACATTACGGCGACCGACGGAATTGCACGGTCATTTTACCTACAGCCCCGACGGGAACCTATCGGGAGCCGGACCGGGATACCGAAACGGGGCGCTACCGTATCGCCTCGGGCATGGAAGCCGTATGGGTCATCCTGCACGAGGAGGCCTGGAATGAGGGTGGCGCGTGGAAATTCATTATCGACGATATAACCTATACAGTGGAATGAGCCGGACGATTAAGGAGATATACAATGAAGCCGTGCAGGAACGCAACCGGCGGCTGGAACTGACGGAGTTCGCCAGCGACTCGAAGCTGTCTGTCATGAACGGTATCCTATGGACCGTAGCCGCTGTCATCTACAGTTTCGAGACGCTGCTTGATGTCTTCGCGGTGGATATCTCGGAAGCCATCAACAACCGGATCAACGGCACGCCGGACTACTACGCCAATGCGCTGCTGCAATACCAGCAGGGCGACGAGCTGACCGTCCGCGAGGACGGACTGGCTTTCGGGTATGCCCAGGTCGATGAGACCAAACGCATCATTACGCAGGTCTCCTATGTGGAGAGCACGGACGACAGCAACCTCGACAGCAAGCTGGTACTGAAAATCGCTACCGGCACGAAAGGACATCTGGAAGCTATTCCCGCCGAGGAGCTGGTGCCCATCAATGCCTATATCGGCAAGCTGAAATTCGCCGGCACACGCATCGAGGTCATCTCGACCAAAGGCGACGTGCTGGTGCCGCGTCTTACGGTCTTCTACGATGGTGCCGTTCCCGAGGCGGAGATGTACGACAGCATCGAGACCCGTATCCGGGACTACATTATGGGCATCGACTTCGACGCTGCGGTCTATGTCTCCCGCCTGACGGATGCCATACGCCGTGCCGAACACGTTACAGACGTCTATATCGACGAGACGGCAATCCCCGAGCAGGGCGTGTTTATTGCTTGCCACGATACGGACGGGCAAATCCAGCCCCTGCAACGTGTCGGCCGCATGACATACACCGCCTCGGGCTACCTGAAAGAGTCCTCGCGCAAGGACGAGGAGTCGGAACTGCCGACCTTCCGGGAAGCCATCACGCTCAAAGTCGAAAACCATGAGATATAAGCTGCCCATAGACCGTTCGGTGAACCGGCTCGTGCCGCACTACCTGTCGGGACGGCGGTTCATCCTCTTCGTGCAGAGCTGCCTCTATCCCTTGCAAAGCCTGAACGAACGGTTCCGTACGTTTGCACGGGAACGGCATATCGAGGCGCGCATGACCTCACAGGTCATCTATTTCGAGTGGTTCCTGAACTACCGGTTCGGTAAATACATCAAGGACGGCAAGGACCGCATCTTCATCAAGGACAGCACGAGTGTCGGTGTGGACCTGTACCACGAAGGGGCGGAATACCAGCGTCCTTTCACCGTATGGTACAACGGGGAACAGGTTACAACGGACAATGAGGCGGAACGCCCCCGTCCGTTCTACCTGCTGGCGGAAGAGAAGCTGATCAACAAGGTCAGCTTCATGGTCTGCGTCCCGCCCGTCACCATACCTCCGCGGGAACTGGTCTATATGCTTTCCTATGTGGTGAACACCTATAAGACAGCAGGCAAGACCTACCTGATCAAGATCGACGAAGACGAATACACCCCCAATAAGAATACAGGACAATGAAAGAATATATTGCGGAAACCGGCGGACGGTATACCTACTCGGACGATATCCTGAACTTGCAGGAACTGGCTCTCAGCATGAGTGCCGTTTTTGACGGCTGCTCGGACTTCATCATCTCCGGATGCGAGATCGAGGGTCCCCGCGTCTCCCCGGGTTATGTCTGGCTCGGCGGAAAGGTACGCCGTTTCGACGGCTGCGCCGATGCTGTCTATCCCTATTATATATACGAAATCAACCGGCATGAATCGGTGGTCTACGCCAATGAGGTCAACAAGCGCGGGCGTACCTGTTATCTCTGTGCCGGAGCCAAGGCTGTCCCGGATACGGTCGATCCGGTTACTGACAAACTGCCGGCGGCCATCGAGGTGACGGAGAGCTATGCACCCCGGTTCATCGACAAGTTCTTCGGCCGCTATGCTGTCCTGCTCGATACACCTTTTGCCCGGCAGACCGTCAAGAAGGATCTGGTGCTGGCCGGAACGTTCACCGGGCAGAAAGAAATCAGCTCCAAGACCGCCGTCTCCGTCAGCGGCGGGAACGGCTACATGCTCAAAGGCATCGTCAAGGCGGACGGCCATGCCGCCATCGGTGCCTACCTGCACGGTCTGCTTGTCAACGAGATTGTCATCCGGACGGACGGCACGTTCAGTTTCATGAAACAAGGCAAGGAACTGGCCAGGGTTACGGAAGACGGCATATCCTGCGGTACTTCGCTGAATGAAAACGCCCGGATCGGGGCTGTCCGCATCAAGGGATACGACATCTATAACACCTCGGATGTGACGGATGAGGGTTGTATCCGTATCAATTACCACGGCACGGAGGGCGGCGGAACAAAATACCGTGACTTTGCCGTGCATGACGGAAAAGCCTGCACCACACCTGTTTTGAAAGTCATCGGGCGTACCGCCACCCTGCAGGTCGGCGGACTGCTCTCCCTGCAAAGCACCGGACGGGGTATCGATATTCAGAATACCGCCTATACGAAAGACAATGCCAGGCTGACAAACCTGATTACCTGGCGCGACAGTGCCGCCGCGCTGCTCGCCACCGTCGGCTTCGACACCGCTGACAGTTTCCGTTTTGCGCTGAGGAACGCTCTGGGCGACATCGTGCTTGCCCCTTTGGGAGCGGTGGATGTGCTCGGTACGCTTAAAATCAACGGAAAATCCGTGTCCGACACCTATGTGACCGTCAGGGCCTTTACGGAGGCGATGGGAAAGAAAGTGGATGTGGTAGAAGGCAAACAGCTCTCTACCGAAGACTTCACGACCGAATACAGGAAGAAACTGGCGGCTATCACTACCGGAGAACTGACGGAGGGCGGCGAAGGTTATGTCACATCGGGAACCGTCGCGGCGGCTTTGAAAATGAAACTCTCCGCCGACGGGAACCTTTCCGATGTCATGGACAAGGCTGCCGCCCGGAAGAATATCGATGTCTATTCCAAAGCGGAAGCCGGGGAGGTATTTCTGGAAATCTCCGAAGGATTGAAGGAGCTGGTGCGCCTGACGGCGGACGAGATCAGCGGGCTGACGGCAGAGGAAGCCGCCGAACTGAAAGCAAAGCGGCAGGCGGCCGTCAGGGATACCCTCGATGCCGAAAAGAAAGGTACCGGGGAGCTGAAACTGGCCAAGACCTCGAACCTGTCCGACCTTCCGGACAAGGGCAAGGCACGCAAGAACCTCGAAGTCTATTCCACGGCCGAGATAGACCGGATGATGGACGGCAAGCTCGGGACTGACTCCGCTTACGAGGGCATTGTCTTCACACCCGAACTCAGGGACAAACTGCTGGAAATCAAGACCGGTTCGTTCGCCTACATAGATGAAGGCGGCATTTCGCACGCGCAGGTCGAGGGATACGTGATGACCTCGCAGGTTGTCAGGGAACTCAAGAAAAAGGCGGAGCGGCTGATGGGCGGCTACAACGCTTCCGAAAAGGATACCATCGCCACCAACCTGAACCTGTATACCAAGGCCGGGGCGGACGCCCGCTTCGCCGCGCTTGAAAACCTGTTCCAGGATTACATCGACTTTTTGACCGGGCAAGGAAAATCCCCCATGGAAGCCCGGCAGCTCCTGCGGAACAAGTTGGACGTGCTGTCCAAAGACGAAATCGTCAAGGACTACCTGCGCAAGGACGGCAAACTTTCCGACCTGTCCTTGCCGACAGCGGAGGCGAAACGGCAGGCCTGCCGCGCTATCGGAGCCGCCTATGCGGAAGAATACCAGCCCCTGCTGGCGGATACGGGATGGATGCACATGGAGAACAGCGGCTCGGGAACAGATACCCAGGGGCTGTTTATCCGCCAGATCGGGAATATCGTGTCCATACAGGGGTATATCAATACCGCACGCAGGGACGGCAGCAACTGGGGCGGCATCGTTGCCGTCATCCCGAACAAGATACAGCCCCCGAGATACAGCGTGCGCTGCAGCGCCGCTGACTGGAACGATGACCACAAGTACAACCGGGGCTCCTCGTTCACCATCTACGGCGGTTCGCGCAGGATACAGCTTTACGAGCGCGGTATGTACAATGTCAATGTAGAACTCAACTTCACCTATTTTGTATAGTCATGAAACATAAACTCAATGTAAACGGCGATATTGAAAGCCGCCGGAGGATTGCGGAGCGCAGGAACGTTCCCGTCCGTGAAACCGTACAGCAAACCATTCAACCGCAACATCATGAAACAGAAGAAAATCAGGCGGCAGCCGCAGAAGAAACCGTCTCCCCGGCAGCAGAAGCCCCGAAAGCGAGAAGACGGAAGACCGCAGGGGACGCTTAAGCGCTTTCCTTTCGACGAGACACGGATAGGCTTCATGCTCCGGTATGAGATGCCGGTAGTCTATCATCTGCTCCGCAGGTTATGCGCCACGCAGCAGCCCTTCGAGCCGGACTGGCAGGTCATACGGTCGGTGGCGGAGGCATCGAAAGACCCTTCCTGCGGCAAGGCGAAGTTCCGCCGCTACCTGGACGAGTACCGCCGGGACGGGGTCTATTGCCGGCGCGGGAAACGGCTCACGCCGGAGCGCAAAGCCTACTATGAAGGCATATGCCGCCGCAAGAGAGAAGAGTATATCCGCCGGAACCGCAGGAGGCTGCTTGCCGAAGCGCGGAACGCGCCGGGCGGCGACAGACTGCTCGGAGAGATTAAAAGCATTCTTAAAATGAAACGGTAATGCGCTGAAGGACAATGCCGGTGAGAAACATTCATGTACATGTATGGCTGTTCCGGGTAATTTGCCTAATTTTGTATTCCACGGTCGCTGCAAGACCTTTCCATATTGTCAAATGAGTATCCTCTTTCGGGATACGGTCAGCGAGACATCCTCTCCCAATTTTATCAGTTGAACGCGGACGGTGCAACCGAACCCGTCCGTCCTGTTACCAGTTTCTTTGCGATGCGGGTATACCGTGTCGCATTCTTCGGGCATTTTTAAATCCATAAAACAAAGCGTTTATGCAAGAAGAAGAAAAGAACAACGGCATGGAAGGCATGTCTGTCGAGGAAATGTTCCTCGGCGTTCAGGAATCTTATCAGGAGGCACAGTTGCGTGCCCAGGAGGAGAACAGGGCGTTCGCCCGTACGGAGTTCTTCCGCATGGACAAGTTCGGGACTTACCGTCTCCGTATCCTGCCCATCGCTCCCAATCCGGACGGCTCGCCGACACGTCCGGGCTATGAGTATCCCGTCCACCAGCTGCTTCTGGAGCTGGAGAAACCCGCTACGGGGAACAAGCCCCAAAAGATGTATGTCACTGTCACCCGCGCTACCGATGCCGGATATAGCGTTGATCCCATCGAGACTTACCGCCGCATGGCCGTCGAAGCCGCAAAAGAGGACGGGGACGACAAACTGGCGGAAAAGATTGCCGGGGGCTCGTTCGGAGGCGGTCTGAAATACAGTTACGGCCACTGTCTCTATGTATTCGACCTGGGTGAACGAGCCAAAGGCGTGCAGATGATGACCCTTTCCCATGCCCAGTTCAAGGATCTGGATGAGAGGAAGTTCAAGCTGTGGAGCAAGAAACTGGCCAAGAATCCGTCTTACCCGTGCCCGATTTCCTCGGTGTATGACGCCTATCCGGTGGAGATTGAAAAGCGCAAGAACGGAGCCAAGACCGAGTATGTCATTTCCATTGACAACGAATCGGAACCGGTACCGTTGACCAAGGAGGAGCTGACCGCCCTGATGGGTGCGCCGCGTATCCCGGAAATCATCTACCGCTACACCCGTTATCATCTGGGAGCCACCGTCGAGTTCCTCAAACAGTGCGACGGTATCTACGGCATGTCGCTCATGGAGACGGATGAAATGAAGACGGTCATCGACACGCTGGACGGTGAACTGCCCAAGGAGGATATATCCGCGTTCTCGTTCGACCGCCGTACGAAAGATAACAGAGAAAACGGGCGTGAAGGCGGAGGCATCTCGCTGGACGACCTTTTCGAACGTTATGACGAGCTTCAGCGGCAGGAACTCGGTGAGAAGACCGAGGAAGGCCAGGAGCTGCGTGCGATGATCCGCGGCTACATCGAGCAGGAAGGGCTCTCCGTGCGTGTTACACGCTCCACGAGCAACCGGGAACTACTCGACCTGATCGAAAGCGAGATGGAGGGTCCGAAGCCCAGTGACGAACCGGAGGATGTCCCCGGGGAGGAAGAAGAGCAGCCGGAGGAAACGGAAGAGCGTGCCGGGCGTCCCCGCCACCGCAGATAAGCCTTTCACAAGTTCTTGAATTCTAATCCGACGGGAGGCATCCGGGCCTCCCGTCCTAATCACAATCACTTAGTATGAAAGAGAACAAACCCTGCCTTTTGTTATTGAATGACATCCACATCTCGAAAGACAACATCCCTGCATTCCAGGCCAACTGGCAGGAGGCCATGGGAATTTGCAGGGAACGGGATATCCGGGAAGTGGTTGTCGGAGGAGACCTGTTCTTTTCCCGTGCCGCCCAGACACTCGATGTCCTGCTGGCCGTCAGGGATATGCTTGTATCCGCCGCGGACCATGACATTCATGTCACGCTGGCGGAAGGGAACCACGACAAGGTGAACCAGGAATCCCTGCGCGGATATTGTCATGTCTTCGACCGGCATCCGAATGTGACTGTCGTGGATGAGTACCTGACCCTGTGCCGCCCGGAATGGAAGTTCGCGCTCCATGTAATGAGCTATTTTCCGGAAGACGGCTCTTTTGCCGAAAGGCTCGGACGATTGGCTGCGGAAGCGCTTTCCGGAGAACCGGAGCACTTCCTCTACATCCATGAGGGTATCAACGGGGCATTGGCACAGCCTTCGGAAAAGGAACTGCCTGCCAGGATATTCTCTCCTTTCGACAAGGTCTTTGTCGGCCATTACCACAACCGTACCGTCATTCCGGGGACGGGAATCGAATATATCGGTTCCTCGCGCCAGCATAACTTCGGGGAGGACGAGGAGAAAGGATACACGGTGCTGTATACGGACGGCACGTACGAGTTTGTCAAGAACCGCGTGAACATGCGGTACCGTGTCATGGATATGCCGGCGGAACGTGCCGGGTTGCACCTGATGGACGAGCTGCGTGAAATGGAGGCCGATGGTCGCTACAAGGTCAAGGTGCGTGTCCATGCACCTGCCGCCGCGATGAAATCGGTGGACAAAGCCGCCTTGCTGGAAGCCGGAGCGGCGAAGGTAGAACTGGTTGCCGATGACGAGCAGCTGCCGGAGGCGGTATCCTCTTCGCTCTTCGAGAAATTCGACAGCCGCCGCATCCGGGAAACCTACGAGGACTTCTGCCGGGAGAAACAGATCGAGGATGTGTCGATGGGATTGGAGTATTTATCTAGAATAGAAAACAGATCATGTGGAAATTAAAGACGATAGAAGCCGAAAATCTCTGCGCCTTCCGTTCGCTGTCCTACATGCTGCGGCAAGGCGTGACGACATTGATTTTCGGCGATAACCGGGACAATGAGTCCCAGCAGTCGAACGGGGCCGGCAAGTCTGCCCTGTTGGAATGCATTGCCGTGGGTATCACGGGCAGCCCGCTTAGAAAGATACGCTCGGAGGAGATTATCAACGATGCAGCGGAAGAATGCCGTATCGCTTTGCGTTTCATCAACGATTCCGCCGCCGAGGAACTGCTCGTCAACCGCCGTATCCCGCGCAAGGGGGCTTCCTCTGTCAGCTGTACGCTTTACCGTGGCGGCAAGCAGGTGGTAACCGATGAAGCGGTACAGCCTTCGGTGGATGCCTATAACCGGTATATTCTTGACAAACTGGGTATCACACGCGACGAGCTGCTCAACAATTTCATCCTTTCCAAATACCGGTATGAGGATTTCCTCTCGTCATCGGACAAGGAGAAGAAAGAGGTCATCAACCGCTTTTCCAACGGTATCCTGGTGGATGAAGCCATCGCCAAAGTGGAGGAAGACATCGTGCCGCTCTCTGAAAAGAAACGGCAGGTGGAACTGGAACTGGCCGGGTTGGACGGGCGTATCGGGATGTTACAGGAGCAGATACGCAAGGAGGAGGAAGCCGGAGCCGAGCGGGGGCGTACCCGTGTGGAACGTATCATGGGACTGGAAACGGCCATAGCGGCCAAGAGGGAGCAGATCCGTACCGGGCACGAGAACGTGGACAGGCTTGAGGAACAGCTTGCCGGAGTGCAGCGGGCGGACGAGGCTTTGCAGGAACTGGAAGCCGGAGATACCGCATTGGAAGCATGTCTGGAAAAGATAGCGGAAATGATGTCCCTCTTTCCCGATGCCCGGCAGACGGACTGGGACAAGGTCATTGCCGAAAAGAAAGGACGGTTACAGACCGCCACAGAGCGGCTGAAGGATTGCGATGCCGTCTTGAAGCAGGCGGAACAGGAACTGAAAAACAGGACTGACGGCTGGGAACAGTTCAAGAAGGAGTATGCCGCATTCTGTGAGGCATACAGGGATCAGTCCGATACGACTGCGGAGAGACTGCGGGAAATCGACATCCGTCTGCGCGACCTGTCCGGCAGCATCGAGGAACTGCGTCATAAACGGCGTATCGTTTCTGCCGGTATTGACGGCCTCTCGAACAAACTGGCCGGCTCCATCACCTGTCCTTTCTGCGGGCATGAGTTTCTGGTGGCAGAACCACAGTTCGACATCGAGGCCGGCATGAAGGAACTGAAGCTCCGTCAACGGCAGCTCACGGAAATCAACGGCCGTATCGATGAGAAGCAGGAGGAGACGGATGCCGTGGAGTTGCAGCAGAACCGGCTGAACCATGAGCGCCGGATATTGGAAGGCAGACGCACCGGATGGGAGGAGCAGCTGGCCGGGCACGAACGGGCCATCAGGAATGCCACCCGCCACGTGGAAGAGGTGGAAAGCGGGCATAAACGCATCGCTTCCGAAATTACCGCCCTGCAAAGTGAAATCGAAGGTGTCCGCCGCAAGGTATTCGACGAGGTGTTCGGATTCATAGACGAGCGCAATGCCGCACTGAACCGCGGCATACGGGTAGGCAAGGAAGATATACAGGCTGCGGCCTGCGCCATCGACACTTTGCAGGCCACGATCCGGGAGCTGGATGAGGCGGCTTCACCCGACCTCATACAATCGCTCAAGGACACTCTCCGTGAAACGCGCGGGAAGTCCAACGAGGCGGCAGGGCGCAAGACGGCCGTCGATGCCCGGGTCCGTGCCCTGGAGATACAGCGGGAACGGTTCGTGCAGTTCAAGACCTATCTGGCCAACACGAAAATCGAGGCGCTCAGCCGTATCACCAACGAGTTCCTGCAAGACATCGGCAGCGACATCCGTATCCGCTTCGACGGGTATACCGTCCTCAAGAGTGGTAAGGTAAGGGAGAAAATCTCCATCTCACTGCTGCGCGACGGCATGGACTGCGGCTCGTTCGGCAAGTTTTCGGCAGGCGAAGCCGCCCGTGTGAATTTGGCGACCATCCTTGCCATGCAGAAACTCGTGAACAGCAACTGCGACGGGGACAAGGGACTGGATCTGCTCGTGCTGGACGAGATACTCGAGGCGGTCGATGAAGCGGGGCTGGCCTCCATGTTCGAGGCGCTGAACTCGCTCGGCGGTACCGTGCTGGTAGTCTCGCACGGGAATGTGGCTGAAGGCTATCCGCATAAACTGGTAATCGTGAAAGAGAATGGCGAATCGAGACTCGGAGAATAGCGTACTGACCCGGGAGCAGGTACTGGCGCTGGACATCGCCACGCATACCGGATACTTCTCCCTGCATGAGGCCGGGACATGGAACTTCACCGAAAGCAAACGGCGCAACGGCAACAAGATGCACGGCGCTTTCAGGACTACGCTGCTCTCGCTGCTCCGTCGTTACGGCATCCGCCGCGTCGTGGCCGAGGATGTGAGCGTGAACCGCCATTTCTACGACATGCGGCGGCTCTCGGAACTCAGGGGTATCCTGCTCGAAGTGTGCGATGAACTGGATATCCCGGAACCGGAGTTCGTCAACCCGGCTGTCCTCAAGAAATGGGCGACGGGAGACGGACACGCCACCAAGACGCAGATGGTCGCGGCCTGCAAGGACAGATACGGTATTGTCCCGGTGGATGACAATGCGGCGGATGCCTGCCACCTCTTCTACTATTACATCCGCAGGCACAGGCTGTGACAAGCCGACAACGGTTTGGATTTTTTCCGGGCGGCGGTAATGCTGCCGCCCGTTTTTTCAATTGACGCTCACGGTAGCTGACAGATTAGGACATGAGATTCATTATCAACCTTTTCAGTCAGTGGAAACGTGGAAAAGAAAGATGTGTTTATTGCGGTTCTCCAGCCTGAAGACGAATCCGCGAGACAGAGGGCGGAACTTCTCAGAAAATATGTGATGCCGCACAAGAATCTGATATACAGCATTTGTATCAAATATACCTATAACCAGGAGGACATCGAGGACAACTACCTCGAGGCGTTGGCCAACTTCTTCAAGTATATGGACAGTTATGACCCGGCCCGTCCGGTAAAGACCTGGATCTATGCCGTGACCAAACGGCTTGTGGCGGACCTGAACAACCGCAACAGGAACCGCATGCCCCCGGACGACAATATCGACATTTCGGAAATATCCTCTTCGCTGTCGGATGAGGACGAACCGTCGGGAAACAGCATGGGGATGGACAACTACCGCGAGTTCTATAACGATGACATCCTCTGGGCACTGGACCGGCTCAAACCGATTTACCGGGAAGCCCTGCTCTTGCAGCAGGCTGGTTACAAACTCGGGGAAATCATGGAAATCACCTATAACAACGGTACTTTGCAGACCAGGAACGTAGAAACGGTAAAAAGCCGCATCTTCCTAGCCAAGACGCAGCTGCGCAAACTATTGACACGCGATGGAGAGAAAAGAATGGATTGACGGATGCCGGAGGCTCTTTACACGGCTGGTCCGCACCACGGTGTGGGCGGATTTTGTGTTCCCTACCGGCGGCAAGTCGGACAGGCAACTCGGGATGTGTTTCGACGGCTTGTGCCGGGAGGTCGTCTCCGTCAGTGCGGAACGCCTGTCCGACTTCTGTATCTGCCAGACATATGCCATTTCCGGATATGATACCGCGTATCGCAGGAAATGGAACGTCTCCCATTCATTCGGAAAGAAAGCCATCGGCCGCTATCTCCGCTCGGGAAAGGAACGCCGCTACCGGGAGGACCGGTGGCTGAAGAGTTTCGGGCTGTCACGGCATGATTTGGCGCGGGCAGTGGAAGACCGCCGCAGCCATCCGTTCGGGCGTTTTATTTATCCGGAATACGAGGAGACGACCAAGCGGCGACTGCTCTCCACCGAAGCGGGATATCTCGTCTGTGCGCTCTCCACGCTGATGTGGACGCCTTTCTCCCCGTCATGCTCAAAATGTGCGAAAGCGGAGCCATGCCGCAGAAGGACACAGGCGCGCTATCCGGAACTGTACCGTATCCGCTGTGAGGCGTGGCGGAAAAAGGAGGCGAAGCCATGAGTGCCGTCAATCCGCTCAGTGCCGAGTTCCTGTATGAACTCTATGCCACGGCGCTCAGACAGGAACCGTTGTGTGCTGTCCTAGCCCGGCATATGCGTAAGGAATACCTGCCGGACCGTTCGTTCCAGCAGGTACAGGAGGCGATAGCCGTACACTTCAAGACATACAAGACACCGCCGTCGTATGCCGTGCTGGCACAGACCTTCCATGAGGATTACGACGCCATCGAGCTGATAGACACTTTCCGGGAGTATGACGAGGGACAGAGTGCCGAGGTGATGACCGACATGCTGGAGTCCTACATCAAGGGGGTCCGGTTGCAGTCGGTCTATGCGGAGGTCGGAAAACTGTATAACGAGAACAAACAGGACAAGGCGGAGAAGACTCTTCGGGAATATGCCGAGTGGCTGGCAGGGTTCACGCTGAAGAGTTCCTCGTTCGTCGATGTGGCCGCGACTTTCAAGGAGCGTTTCGAGAGGAACCGCCGGCGCGAGGAGGAAGAGGAACGCTCGGCCGCCCCTCGTGTGTCCCGCTTCTACATCCCGTATCTGGATGCGCTCAATGCCGGACGTAACCTGCGAGGTCAGCTGACCTGTTTCCTGGCCAGCACAGGCGTGGGAAAGTCGCACATCGCCAAATGGATCGGTGTCAGGGCGGACATCGATGACGGGCTGCATGTGCTGCATTTCCAGCTGGAAGGTTCGGAAGAAGAGGCGTTGAACGCCTATTCCGGCGGACTGATTTCCAGGAACGCCTACTATTACGAGCGGGGAAAGATTTCGGATACGGAGATGAGACATCTGGAAAAACTGGTCGCCTCGTATGCCGGAAGCATCACGGTGCGCAGTTACCCGCGTTTCAATGCCCAGGTCTCGACACTCGACATCAAGAACGGCATTTCGGAATACAGGAAGCTCAAAGGATATAATCCGGACATCGTGATTGTGGATTCGATGGACTTGCTGACGGATGCCAACCGCCGTTCATGGGGAGCCGACCATGAACGGGCGAAGCGTATCGCGGTGGCTAATGACCTGAAGGACCTGGCGGCGGACGAAAAGGTATGGATGGTGGTGACTTACCAGTCTACCATCGAAGACCGGGAGTGGCTGAATGACGAGCGGAACGTGCTGACCGAGTACAACTGTTCGGAGGCCAAAGGTCTGGCCCGCCCGTGCACGCACCTTGTTTCGCTCAACCAGTCATCGGCTGAAAGAAAGGAGAACGTTATGCGCCTGCACGTGGCCAAAAGCCGGTTCTTCAAGAAAGGAGACACTATCAGGATTGCCACCGACTACGACAATGAGGTGTTCTATGACGGGCAGAGGACACTGAATCTGAACAGGGAATAAAAAGCCATCGATCCGGATGCGGCGTGTCGGTGGCTTTTTGACTTGTAACGACTGGAATGTTGAGAATATATGGCAGCTTACATGCGTAAAACCAATTCCGGACAGATACGATTTTTATTGTATGCCCTTTGTATTCCGCCATATCGTCCGTTCCCCATGTTATCAACAGCAGGTTTTCACATTTCAATTCCTCTGCCGCCTCCAAGGCTTTCAGTTTCCGCTCACGGGTCTTGGCGTTCGAGATATCATACGACCTTTGTTCGAGGAAAGTTCGAATGACCTCGCAAATACAAATCCGTTATTTGTAGTAATTGGAAAACGATACTTTTCATTCAGTATGTTTATTGTACTGCACAAAAAATACGCTTTTTTTATGTAGAGAGTGATCATTTTAGAAAAGTACATCTCTACACCTGATAATCAGCCAATGCTGATTATCAATCTCCTTATTTATATATTGTTTTATCGATTAGACAAAAGCAGTCATTTTTTGTCCAGCCGGGAAGACAATTTCTCTTTTCCTTTGGGTGGAAAGACCTTCCATGATTCTGCCGGTCTATTTTTATTGGGCTAATCCGGATTCTTTTTCCAAACATTTCAAACCAACCTGTAGCGGTCACGACTATACCTTAATATGGAACTGTCGGTACAGGAATATCAATATCTGGTTTCGGAGATAACCCGCGAGACGGGTGCCAAACGGGACGGGAGCGGTAAGAACCTTATCGTTCCGCGCTGCCCGTTCTGCGGAAAGTCGGGCGGTAAGTTCGGTATCTACATCGGCAAGGCGACTGCCCACCGCCGGCCTTTCATGGCCCACTGCTTCTCCTGCGGGGCATCCACCCGTACATTGGAGCAACTTCTGGCGGCTATCGGTCGCATGGACCTGATGGTTTTGCAGACAGCTGACATTGCCGCACCGTTGAACCTGCACCTGCTGGAGAAGGACGAGGCGGAAGAAATAGACGACGAACTGGTGCCGGTCGAATTGCCGGACTTTTACAAGCGCACTTTCCGGCATCCGTATTTGCAGCGGCGCGGCTTCTGTTTCGACGATTACGAGTATTTCCCGGTCGGGATAACCGGCAGGCTCAATCCGCGCTACGCGGACTATGTCGTCTTTCCGGTCATCGATGACTGTACGGTTGTCGGCTATGTCTCCCGCCATACCTGGCCGAAAGAGGATATAGACGCCCACAACCGCAAGACCAGACATAGCGGCGGGTACAAGATCCTGCGTTACCGGAACTCCACGGAAAACGACTTTTCCAGACTCCTTTATAACTACGATGCCGTCCGTATGGATGAAACCGATACGGTCATCCTCGCGGAAGGTATTTTCGATGTCATCGCCCTGACCCGCAGACTCGAACTCTATGACAATTCCCATGTCGCAGCCGTGGCCACTTTCGGAAAGAAAATATCCGATGTACAGATCTACAAGCTGCAATCGAAAGGCGTCAGAACCGTAGTCATCGGTTACGATGGTGATGCCGTCGAGTCGGTAAAGCGGACGGCTGAACGGCTGAAACCCTATTTCGAGGTTTTCATCGCGGACATTGCTGATGCCGCCAAAGACTGGGACGAACTCACGGAAGCGGAAATCTACGGGATTTTCGCCTGCCGCCTGCTGTCCGTCCTTGAATACAAACTCAAAAAAGTACAGGAAAGATGATACAGGAACTTTTCTCATGGCTCGATGCACAACGGATAACCTATATCCCGGTCGATACGGAAGTGGTGGATATTCCCGGCTTCGGGCGGCTTTTCACGGCCGACCTGTCGGGAGTGGAATCCATCTTCCGCGGCGACGGGGACAAGCTCGTGTTCAACCTGATGGAAAGTCCGGATGTGCTGATGGAAGAAGGAATCTTCCATGTGGCCTTCCCGTTCGGCAGGAACTGGTACTACTATGACCTGCGGGAAGAATTCCGTTTCAACCTGCTGAAATATATCGGCCGGCCCAAGCCTCCGGTACATGATGTACCTTTCGTGAACCTCGGCATCCATACCTCCTACGAGCTGCTGAACGCCTGCTGCTCGCCGGAAGATTTGTGCCGCAAGGCGAAATGGCTCGGGCATACGGCTGTCGGCATCTGCGACCGCAATACAATGGCCGCCACGCTGAACCTTCAGAAGGAGTGCGCCAATACCGGGCTGAAACATATATTCGGCTACTCGCTGACAATGATGCACGAAGAAGAACGTGTCGGGCTGAAGATTTATGCCTTGGATAACGAGGGGCTGCATAATCTGCTGCGCATCCAACGGGCCGTCATGGTCGATTCGGAAGACAACACCCTCCGCTATGAACAGCTGCTGATGTATGCCGCAGGTTGTGTGGTGGTTTTCGCCATCCGTTCCGTCTACTGGATGGCCGGACACCCCAAACAGGTGAAGCGTATCCGGAAAGGTGCCGAAGCGGTCTATTACCAGGTCGACGCCAACGAATACAAGGCGGACCGCATCGACAGGGAGCAACTAGAAGCCCTGAAATATTATTTCGGCAACTGTTATGATGCCGACACGGATTCATTTACAGTAGAACCAGTCCTGATTCCGGACTGCTACTACATGGACAAGGACGATGCAGGGTACAGAATCGTGGTGAACAAGATTGCCACGGGAGCCGCCCATGAACAGAGCGATGACCAGTATTTCAAGACAGCGGATGAATTGTATGACACGCTCCGTCCTCTGTTCTCCGGGCAATGGGACTTCGATTCCCTGTTTAGGCGCATGTGCCGTCCCACGGTGGAGATTGCCGGACGTGCGGACGCCTCATTCGAGACCGGGCGAATGTTCATGCCGGAATACCGTATGCGACCGGAAGAGCGGGAACGGTATGGTGACCGCCGTACGATGTTCCTCCGACTGCTTGACGACGGGCTGGACCGGAAAGTGCCGGAACCGGAGCGGGAACGCTATCGGGAACGGCTGGACGAGGAAGTCTATATCATTGAATCGACCGACAATGTGGACTATTTCCTGGTGCAGTGGGATATGGTGCGGGAGGCGCACCGGAGAGGCATCGCAACTGGTATAGGTCGCGGTTCCGCCGGGGGCTCGCTGGTTTCCTACTTGCTTGGCATAACCTCCATCGACCCGCTGAAATACGACCTTATCTTCTCGCGCTTCCTCGTGCCGGAACGCTGCGGGCTCAGCTGGAAAGACGAACTGACGGTGCTTGCCCCGGACATCACACTCGGCAAGGGCGAACGCTATGTGGAGATGGAATCTGAAGGCAAGACTTACCGTCTGTGCACGGATGCCCGGATGCGGGTAATCCGTAACGGAGAAGAGCGGACGATATACGCAGATGAATTGATGTGTGGCGACGAAATCCTTTTTGACCGCCGAGATTGCTTGTGGAACCTAAAGGAACTCGAAACCCATGAATCCGACCTACGAACACCACCGTCCCTATGACGGTTGCGACCTTTACCGGGGCGATGCACTCGATGTGCTGCCCCTGCTGGCTGAAGAAGGCATCACCGCCGACATGGTATTGTCAGACCCTCCATACGGTACGACACACTGCCGGTGGGATGCCGTGATAGACATCCCCGGGATGTGGAATGCCGTACAGGGCATATCCAGGCCCGACACTCCCGTACTGCTGTTCTGCCAGCATCCTTTTACGAGCCTGCTGGGCAGTTCCAATCTCCGCAGGCTGCGGTATGCCTGGGTATGGGAGAAGACGCAGGCGACAGGCTTCCTGAATGCCGGGCGTATGCCGATGAAGGCGCACGAGGACATTCTGGTCTTCTACGACAGGTTGCCGAAGTATCATCCGATCAAGACGGACGGGCACAGGCGCAAGGTCGTGATGGCCGAACACCAGCGGAAATGCGATGCCGGCGAGATATACCGGAAGCACGACAATTTCCGGGATTACATATCCACGGAACGCTATCCGCGCAGCGTGCTGAAGTTCAAGACCGACAAGCAACGCTCCTGCCTGCACGCGACACAGAAACCTGTCGCCCTGCTGGAATACCTGATACGCACCTACACCGATGAAGGGGACATCGTCCTCGACTTTGCGATGGGCAGCGGCAGCACGGCCGTGGCCTGCCGGAATACGGGACGCCGGTTCGTCGGCGTGGAGATAGACCGGGAAATTTTTCAGACAGCACTAAACCGTATAACCCATGGCTGACACCCGGGAAATCTGGGTGGATATCAAGAACTATGAAGGAAAGTACAGGATCAGCAACCTCGGGCGTGTCAAGAGTCTGGAACGGCAGGTTTCGCATGACGGCATTACCTGGATACAACCCGAACGCATTATGTGCCATTGGTGCGGGACGACTTCGCTCTATGACTGTGTCCGGCTCTACAAGGGCGGTGTCGGGAAGAAGTTCTCCGTGCACCGTCTGGTAGCACAGCATTTCCTGCCCGACTGGAATCCGGGACTGGAGGTGAACCATATCGACGGGAACCGCGACAACAACCGTGCGGATAACCTGGAGATGTGTACGCACCAGCGGAATATGGAACATGCCATAGCGGGTGGCCTCAAACGGGATTACGGCGAAAAAAGCGTGAATGCCAAACTGACCAACGGGCAGGCGGAAGAGATACGGGTGAGATATTCTTCCGGCCAGGCTTCCCAGAACAGCCTGGCAAAACAGTACGGCGTCAGCCGCCAGACGGTAAGCGCGATAATACGATACAAGAAATATATCAGATGAAAGTAACACATATAAGAATCAGGAAAGCAGACGGACCGCTGACGGTCATGGATGCCTTTGTGGACAAAGGACTGACGGAAGGCGGCCACGCTTCGCTGCCGGACATAGATGTCGACTATGCCTCCGACCGGCGGCAGGAGATCAAGGATTACCTGGAAGAACGGTACAACGCGGACGGCCGCCAGCGTATCTTTTCCGCCGGCACCTTTACCACGATGAAACTGAAAGCCGCCTTGAAGGACGTGGCACGCGTACACCGCGTGCCTCACTCCATCGTGAACTATATTACCGCCATGATAGATGACGGCACGGACTGGACAGGACTGTTCAGACAGGCTGCCTTCAACAGAAAACTTCGGGACTTTATCCAGACCTATCCGTTGGTCATCGAGGACGTGCAAGGATTGCTCGGACAGCCCAAAGCGGCCTCCATACACGCCTCGGCCATCGTTGTCACACCGGACACGCGGGACGGCAGGCCCGCCGAATGCTTCGATTTCCTGCCGGTCCGTAAGATGGACGGGGCACTGGTATCGGAGTTCGACGGCTATTCGGTCGATGAGATCGGATTGTTGAAGGAGGATGTGCTGGCGACAAAGGAACTTGCCAAACTGAGTGCCGTCATCGCGTTGGTCAACCGGAATTTCGGGCAGGAACTTACTATCGGGCGTATTACGCAGGATATGCTGGAAGACGGGAAGACCTACCGACTGCTCTCGGACGGCAACACGCAGAATGTGTTCCAGTTCTCTTCGCCGGGCATTACCCGGTTTATCCAGGATGTACAGCCGGAGTGTATCGAGGACCTGATCGCCATCAATGCCCTGTACCGTCCCGCCACACTCGACATCGGTGCCACCGATGATTATGTCCGTTTCAGGCGTGGCGAAGTGGCCCCGGTCTATAACTACGGCTGTTATGAAGCAACGAAGAACACTTTCGGAATCATGGTCTACCAGGAGCAGTTCATGTCCGTTGCTCATACGCTCGGGGGATTCGACCTCGGGAAGACCGACTATCTGCGCAAGGCCATAGGAAAGAAGAAAGCCGACCTGATGGCCACGCTGAAGGCGGATTTCATTGCCGGAGCCGTCGGGAACGGATGCCCGGACTATGAGGCGGAGGAAATCTGGCACAAGATAGAGGTGGCCGGGAAATATTCGTTCAACCGTTCCCATGCCGCGGCATACGCCCTTACAGCCTATTGCGGGGCATGGCTCAAGGCCAATTACCCCTCGGCATTCTACACGGTGGCATTGCAATGGGCGGACGACAAGGAGATTCCTTCGTTGATGGCGGAGATGGAACGCTGCTCGTCGGCCAAGATCGTGCCGCCGGACATCAACCGCTCCGGGACGGAGTTCTTCACCGACTATGCCACCGATGAAATCTTCTGGTCGCTTACCCGTATCAAACAGGTCGGTGTCAAGACAGTGGAATACATCGTCACGGAACGCGACCGGGGCGGGGCATATACCGGTATCGAGAACTTCATCCACCGCATATTCCGTTACAAACTCAAGAAATACAGTTACTGGGACGACCCCGACAACGCGGAAGAGGCCGTGAAAGTCCCCGTGAACGCCCGGCATGTCAAGCACATGATCCTTGCCGGATGCTTCGACCGTATCGAAAAAGTCGGGGCGGTTACCGAACGCTGCGCGCTGCTCGAACGCGCAGCACGGGAACTGGGATTCTCCCTTTCTGAAAAAGACTTCCCGCAGGACATGCGCGGGCGGCATTTCTTCTGGTCGCAGCAGCAGATTGCCGTGTCGGGCATAGGCAGCATCGATTATCGCCGCATCTTCAACAATTCGGAAGCCCGCAGGCAGGTCAAGGGAAAAGCCTCTTACCTGACCCTGGACGAGGTGGCACGGGACGAGAACGACGGCAGGCGTGCGACTGTCTGCGCCACGGTGGTGGATGTAACCGAACATACCTACAAGGACAGGGAGACGGGAAGCCGGAAGCGTTTCGCCAAGCTGACACTCTCCCAGAACAACCGTCTGGCGGAATGTGTATGCTGGAACGACTATTACATGGAACACCACACCGAGATCCAGTCGCTCAAAGACCGGGTGGTCATCCTCACTGCCGTCATCCGTTACAGCGACTACAACGGATGCAATACATTACAGACCTATAGGAACTCATTGTTATTCATTCAATCCTGAAAAGATATGGCACCCAAGACAGAACAGAAGATATATGTAGGCATCGGGCTGGACTTCGAGACCGGAGGGCTGGACTGCCGTGAATGCGCCTGTACACAGATCGCCCTGCAAGCCGTCCGTTTCGACACATGGCAGGTATTCGACCGCTATCAGGCGTATATCGCCCCCTACGGGAAACAGGACGCGGGGCTTCCCCGACGCAAGGTGTTGCGTACCCGCCATGAACAGGCGAAAGAACCGGAATATGTCCCGATGAAGTACGAACAGACGGCATTGGACTATTCCGCCATTACCATGGAGATGCTGCGCACACAGGGTGTGGACATGAAGAAAGTCGCCGGAGAAGTCATCGCCTTCGCCAAACGCAGCACCCTCTCGAAGGGCTATCAGTGCAAGCCCGTGCTGGTCGGACAGAACATCACTTTCGATATCGGATTCCTGCAACAGCTGATGAACTATGCCGGACTGGCCGCCGAGTTTGAAAAGACCTTTTCCGGTACCAAGGACTATTACGGCAACTTCCAGCCGCACTACATCGACACGCTTGTCATGGGACGGTTGGCTTTTGCCGCTGATCCGGAGGTTACTTCGTATAAACTGGAACTGGTAGCCTCAAAATTGGGGGTGGAACTGGACGATGCCCACGATGCGGCTGCGGATGTGACGGCCACGCTTGACATCCTGGGGGTCTATACCTCCCGTCTGCGCCAGACGGAAGGGGCGGCAATCGCTACGCAGAAGAAAGAGAAAACCCGTAAATATTTCAAGATATGAGTATGGACACGAATAAGGAAGCCCAAGGCATTGACCGGGAACAGATTCCCGAGACCATTACATTCCGTACGGCGGACCGGATGACCTACGGGGCGCTGGGCTATGACGGGAACGAACTGATGGCGTTCATATCGGGCTACGACCTGGAAATCAAGTTCAACCTGCGGCTCATCAACTCGCTAGCGGATGCGGAGGCGTGTGCCGATGCGTTGGCCCAGGTATTCTATGACGCATTAATGGAGCAGTTGCTCAATGAAAAGGCGGATTTTGTAAAACCTCCGGGATACAAACCCGCTACTCTTTCAGAAAAGGAAGGAAGAACCGATGTCAGACAAGATAACGAACACGCAGGATAGGCCGGAAGAGAAACCGCTCACGGAGCAGGAGCTGCAATTCTGCAACCTCTATGTGAACGGCGGGCTGGAATATGCCGGACGGCCGAAAAAATGCTTTGTGGAGGTATTCGGTGAGGATACGGTGAAGAACCCGTATGCTTCGGCCAATTACCTGATGAACAAACCGCATGTGCTGGCACATATCAAGGCATTGCTCTCCTCGGAACGGTTCGAGATGGAGACGATGGCTGTAAAGCTGCAGGTGACCGAGACTCTCAAGGCAATCATGGACGAGACGGCCACTTCGGACTATACAGACCGTTTCGGTGTGCCGCTCTCTCCGGCACCGCTCAGGGCCGTGTCGGTCAATGCCGCCAAGGCGCTGATGGATATCTTCCCCATCAGGCACAAGGAGGAGAACCGCCTGCGTATCGAAGGCAGCGACGGCAATGTTATCTTCAATGTAATCGTACCCCAAAATCCTGTAAAAGATGGCGAAGCGGAAACGTAAAATCACTAAGGAAGAAATCGCCTGGTGGGTCTATCTGGCGATGATGATCGCGCTTGTCATCTATGGGTTCCGGGATAGTGCGGCAGCCGAGACTCTGCTGAGGGCTATCAGGGACGCATTCTCACTTTTAATGGAATAAGATATGGAACAACTCAAAGAATTTGTAATGAAGTACTTCAAGATCATTGTCGTGGTACTCTCGTTCTCGCTGACACTGTACATACAGCATGTCAACAACACCGCCCAAATTGCAGAACTGGAAACCAAATGTATCGGTTTGGAAGTGGAAATCAAGAACCAGTATGACCGTATCAACGCCATGAAGCTGGACAAGTCCGTGTTCGAGGCAACCATGATGCAGCTCAACACGGTACAGAATGACCTGCACGAAATCCGTGCCGATATCCGTGAACTTCTCAAATGTCAGGGAACGCACAAGTAAAAACATCGTGGAAAGACCAGTTATGAAAAAGAATGCATACGTTACCATCATCGCTTCGCCTGAACTCTCCGAAATGAGGTTGGACGAACTGGTCGGTCGCCGTGGACTGGTCGTTGAAGACCTCCCGCAGAACCGAAAAAAGAACCGGGGCGGCCTTGTATTGTTGGAAGAAATCTATATGGATGAATTTCTGTGGTTCATCCCCGAAGAATCAGTATCATATGAGTAGATTAAACAGAATACTTCTGGCAACGGTGTTGCTGCTCTGTAGCATCCTCTGGCTGCAGCACCGGCGGACAATACGCCTCACGGAAGAACGCGACCGATTCCGCATGAACAGCACCGCACTGCTTTCCGATGTGAAGCGGATGCAGATCGATTCAGCGACGATGGTCCTCGATGCCAAGGCATTGCGGCTGACTATAGATGAGTATAAAGAGTTCCGTGCCAAGGATGCCGAGACCATCGAAAGGCTAGGCGTGAAAATCAGGAACCTCGAAGTGGCTGCACGGCATGAAGTCGAAGTGAAAGCCCCGATAGATGCCGCCATCCGTGACACGCTCATTATCCGTGATACCGTTCCACTGCTGCGGCAGAAGGTGGAGATGGTTACACCGTATATCCAACTTACCGGGTTGATCGAGAACAAACGGCTCAAAGGCGACATCAAAGTTCCGGTAACCCTCAATCAGGCGGTTTGGGTAGAATACAAGGGATGGTGGTTCTGGAAGCGTGTAAAGGCTATCCATCAGTCCATTTCCAGTGACAACCCGTATGTGGAAATCAGGTATTCGGAATATATACGCATACAGTGAAAGAACATGTGTCTTTTATATGTGAAAAGTTCCTGTGACGCCGGTGCGCCAAGGGACTTTTTGCTTTTAGATGTGTTAAAGGCAGATGAATATTCATGCAATGGTTTCCCCGGGATTAGTTTTCAGGTGAAAAATTAAATAACAGATATATTCATGGCAACAATAAAAGTTAAATTCCGTGCCTCTTCCGTCGAGATGAAGGAAGGCTCGCTCTACTATCAAGTGATTCACAACCGTCTGGCAAGACAAGTACATACCGGCTACAAGCTTTTTCCCTCGGAATGGGATGCCGGCATTTCCGAGATCGTGATGGATTCCGGCACGGAAGGGGGGCGCAGGAATTACCTGCTCTCCGTGAAGACTGCCCTAGCAGAAAACTTGTCCCGTTTGAGAAGCATCATCGCACAGCAGGGATGTTTTTAGAAAGCCTTTCAAGCTCCCGTCCGTGTTTCGAAACGATAAATATCTATGTATCTGACGCATGTATTGTCTCGTTCATCCATAAACCCAAATCGGTTTCCCTTGCGGCATTTTCAAGTCTCTCAAGTAAGACTATTGTTGTCTGTTTTCTTCACTTCTATTCCCTTTCTTGTCGATGTAATACCATTCGTCGCTTTTCCAATAGTGGTATTCTCCGTCCGAACCCGGCACTTCTTTCATTTCTCCCTTGTCGGTTACTTTTGCCTTGCCGTTCTCGAATGGGAAGCCGAAGGCGAAGCGGGGCTTGATGACCGTCCTGCCGCTTTCGTCCGCGTACCCGATACGCCCTCGCTTGTCCACGATACGGTACAATCCCTCGCTGACATAATCGTTGCCATTGTCACATTGAAACACGCCGTAGTGTTTCATGGAACTGCAACCGCATAATAACATTATCACAATTATCGTTGGAATTTTGCTCATTGTCTAAATTTTAAAATATCAGAACCATAAACTATTACCATTCTTCCCGCTCATTGATACACAAAGAAAAGCCAATAGGCTATGCCCAAATTAATCAGAAACAGACCAAGCGGCAATAGTAACTGAAGCCAGAAATAGTTTTTATCCTTTCTTTCAGGATAAAGGCGGTAATAGGCACGCTCCCGCGCTTTGGTAAAGTACTTCTTTTCAATCTTTGAATACACCTCTACTGCTGCCCAGACCAAGCCGACAGACAAAGCTGACGGCAGCCACAACGGTATTACCCAGTATAGGAATCTTATTATAAGAAGCGAAGGGACAACAGCGAAAACCCACAAGAAGATAGCATCCAACGGCATAGACCACCTGTTGTGGATGCGTCGTATGCGACCCGCATAATACAGGTGGTCTATTATGCTGAACTTATATTTCCGTTTGAAAGCCATAGCTGATTTGTTATGTAGGTCGGCGGCATTGCTGCCGCTTTCCCCATTAAGAACTGTACGTGCGACTTTCACCGCATACAGCTCCGATAATTCTAAATTTAATTCTCATAAAATTAAATCGGCTCATAATCATCTTGCGATGACTTGTTTCCGATAAAGTTTTCTTCACGCACGTTGACGGGCACTTTTGAGTTTCCGCCTTTCGAAGTATTCGTCCCATGATGGGTCGAACGGATTGGCCTCGCATCTTATCTTTGTGTGTCGCTTGATTGGAATTTCTGTCAGTTGCTGTAATGTGAACTTATCCTTTATTTCTCCACATACATATTCAAAACCGAAAATCCAATTTCTGCCACCTTTTCGGATAAAATACTTCTTCCTTATCCATTTCCTTGACTTGTCGGTATGTCTGCGATATGACCATCTTTTAAGTTGATTTATTAAGATATGGTCACATCGGCAGAACACCTCCTTTGATACCACATGGCTGTAGTAGTTACCCCATCCCTTTATTATAGGATTGAGTTTCTCTATCAGCTCCTGCTGGGATGATGCCTTACCTTTGGTCAGCACAACCTCATGCAGCTTGTCAGTGAAACGTTTCTGACTTTTCTTTGACGGCTTTATTAACAATGTGCCGTTGTACTTCCGGACATTGAAACCTAAAAAGTCAAATCCGTCACTGATATGTGTTATCAGTGTCTTCTCATCGGATAGGGTAAGTCCTCTTTCCTTTAGAAAAACTGTCAACATTTCCTTTATTTCAAGTAACGTTTTCCTTTTGTCAGCAGTGACAATGAAGTCATCCGCATATCTTACGAGATTGACTTTGGGGCAGTAAAGTTTTCCATTGACATAACTTGCCTTGTACTTCTCTTTGAGCATCCTTTCCATGCCGTCAAGAGTTGCATTTGCAAGTGTCGGTGAAATAATGCCGCCCTGTGGTGTCCCTTCAATAGTCGGTTGAAGCAGTCTGTTGAATACAACTCCACTTTTCAGCCATTTTCTTAATATCTGCCTGTCGATTCGTACGTTATCGAGAAGCCATTCATGGCTGATATGGTCGAAGCAGCCTTTTATGTCTCCCTCCAATATCCATTCGGGAGCGCAATCCCTGCTTAGCCATCTGTGAAGCGCATCTATCGCATCTGCCGTACTTCTGAACTTTCTGAATCCGTAAGAGTTTGCATCCGCTTCACTTTCCGTTATGGGTTCCAATGCCATAAGATACAGTGCCTGCATGGCTCTGTCTTTCATGGTCGGTATTCCCAACGGTCTTGTCTTGCCGTTTGCCTTAGGTATGTTAACTCTTTTCAATGGGAGGGCTTTATATCCTCTCCGTGTCAAAGAACGTATAGCTTCTATTTTATTGGCATCGGTATCCCACTTTATGTGGTCAACCCCTGCCGTGCGTTTACCTTTATTGGAGGTCACTTTCCTTACTGCCAATGCCTTGGCTTCGAACGAAGTGACAAGCAGGTGCTGCAAGGCTTTAACCTTGTTGTACCTCTTTTCTTTATGAGCCTTTGCTATTCGGACTTGCAGCTTTCTGACCTTTCGTTCACATTTGGAGAAGTCAATGCTTTTCCATGTTGTGTTACGCTCGGCTGAAGATGCACACTCGGCTTTCGCCTTGCTCCTTTGCTGTTTCTTCATTTCGTTAAAGTTCTACAATCGTTTCACAAAGAATTACCCTGCGGAAGTCTGCCTGCTTTCGCATGAGGTGACGTTTAAACCTCTATCTTCCGCATTACACGGAAGCGTTCGCTTTCTCCGCAATCCTTTACCCGCACATCATTCGGCTTCTCTTGCGATTGGCTTACCTGCCCGATAAAGGACAGGAGAGATACGGGCTTACCAAGTTCCGTACAAGTAACTTACGACCGACTTAAAGTCCGCCCATCCACCGGCAGTGTTGCATCCGTGTAGTCCTGAAAAAGAGAGAACTATCCTGACTGCCCGCCATTTTGGCTATAGCTTGTAAATATCCGTAAGCTATTCTTTTGTTACGATGGTGCAGCGGTTCACATACGTTACTCA
This sequence comes from Bacteroides sp. HMSC067B03, assembly GCF_001811315.1. Lineage (NCBI taxonomy): Bacteria > Pseudomonadati > Bacteroidota > Bacteroidia > Bacteroidales > Bacteroidaceae > Bacteroides > Bacteroides sp. HMSC067B03. Next base: position 340,194 of record NZ_KV804412.1, read on the forward strand.
TATCGGTCAGCCTAACAGCCTATACATTGGATATTTCTGCATAGAACCATATTGTCAAGAGGGCTTCGCACCAAACAATTACTCGTAAAGCACGCCTCTTTAGGCTACTGTTGACGGAACAACAGGTTCAGACATTATGCTGAACAATTACTTGTACGACTTCTTGTCGCACCCATTTTTACAAAAATACTGTTTTTACGGCAGACAAAGAGCATCCGGCACATTGTTTTTCGGCATAACGTGGTGATTGAGTGGACGAAAAACATTATTTTTGCGTTCGGAATCACGATTATCGGCTATGGCGAGTAGATTTCTGCAAGTATTATTGTCGGCAACTGTAGTGGCTTTCATTGCCGTAGGGTGTGGCAACAGAGGTTTCAATCCTCCGTCTGACGAGGATATGATTCATAATTTCTATGCCCATGAAGATGCGTTTAATGAAATAACCGAAATTCTGTTGAATTGCCCGTATGGCGACATTTACCCTCCGTTCTATCCAATCGGGAGCGCAACGGATTCATTGTGTTTGTCAAGTCTTGGCAATGAAAAATGCACGCGTCTTGATTCCCTGCTTGCATCGGTGGGTGGTAGGAGATTGTATTTCAAAAGCCGGCATACTTTGTGGCAGATTGAACATGGCGATTTTAGCTCAATTCCTCCCATTGAGGAACTGCCCGACACCATTGTTCCAAGCATCTCTATCATTTACTATTCTGCCGGTTGGTCTGTCGGGCCGAGTGTGGACAAGCAGTATGCTTACAGGTTCGCGGAGGACTCAACCTATGCGGTCAATTGGGAACTGAACGACCTGATTGAGCTTGTTAGGAATGATCCGGATGCACCGGGCGGTATGGCATCAAGACACATTGAGGGCGATTGGTATATTGAATTATGGTATGACAAATGATAATTATGCAATGAAAGTTACCGATATATACGAAGCTATGAACAGCAAGGCGGAAGCGTTTTTCGAGTGGTTGCAGGCTCACCCTAAATACGGGTTGCTGTTTGGTGTCGGGTTGCTTGCCCTATGGCTTGCAGGGTTGCTGTTCCGTTGGAAATGGGCATGTGAGTGGCAGTTTCATGGAAAGCTATGGTTCTTTGATGATTGCAAACCCGAAACACGCCGACGGATTAAGATAGTGCTGGTCAGCGTTCTGATTATCCTCATATTGGTCGATTTCTTTGTATGGAGGTGAGAGCATGGATAAGGACAATCGCAAATACCGGTTCTGCTTCATCGACTATATGTGGTATGTAGCCGAAAAATGGAGCGAGCGAGAGCATAACAATCTCAATGGGAGAATGTTGCTTTTCCTATGCTGGCTGTTTGCCACAACCATACCGCTTGGAATACCGCTACTATTTCGCCTTTTCAGTTGGATAATTGCTTTTGCCATAGTAATGATTCTTTGCTTTCTTCCCGACTTATTTTGCCAGCTCCGTTACACAGCCGGGCGGCGTGAAGCGCTCCGTAAATATTACGGAAAGATGAAACACTCCGGCAGGAAGCTCGCCAAAATAGTCCTTATCGTCATCGCCCTGACCGTAGCGAATTTCGCACTAATGTTTCACTTCGGATTTATACATTGGGCATGACAATGCCTGCCACTACCGCCACTGCAATGACAACGGCATAGTACACCTCTATCGCCTTTTTCCAATATAGAGGACGCAAATCAAGTTCTTCTCGGATTTCCATTCTCCAATCAGAAGGTTTGAACTGAAATCCGGAGATGCACCATGCTGCGACAACCGCCCATCCGATCAATATGCCGGTAACTATTTTCTGACCGTTATTCGGGTCGTCTTTTAGCGTAAGTAATGCCACCAAAATTAATGAGAGATAGGGAAGTCCAATTATCCCACCAGCCCGACGCTCCACCCAATCATGCCCCCCTTTCCTTCGCAGCATATCGTAGGCAAGGATGTATGCGGTTTTATGTATCATCGCAATCAAGCGAAATAAATGAGGTCTTCCTGTTTCTGCTCTTTTCATACTTTTGTAGGTTTTAAAATTCCGTATCTTCCGTCCATTCCAGAGAGTCCACCGGACAAAGCCCGGTGTTTCTCACCTCGTACCACCCGGTCAGCAGTACCCTTATGCTGTCCGGCGTATATCCCTTGACCCATGTACATTCGACAAACTTCTGGCTGCCGTCTTGGATTTCATCAAAGGTGGCATGGTTCAATAGCCCTACACGGAACTCTCCTCCCATATCTTCCTCCCTTACCTGCATGACATAGACCGGTTGCCCGTATCGGGATGTGCGACCGTCCTGATTAATCAGATATTGCAAGGCTTCGCTGGGTACTTCCTGACGGGCTCCTACCGTGATATGCAGCGCAAGGTAATCCCTCCACCTTTGCGGAACTTCCGTCCGTGTGTTCTCCACCGGCTCCGCCTTGCGCCCGTCTATCCGCATCAGTGTGCTTGGCAACAGGTACATTTCGGCAATCATCAGAAAGCCGAGGGAGAACAGGAAGAAGTAACATCTGAAGGGGCTGAACCTGCGTCCCTCATAGTGCTGCATGACCGCTTCCCTTCGTGAAAACGGGTATATCCGACCATTCGATAGATAGTGGAGAATTGCGACGATTCCGGCTATCATGGCGACTGTAAACCACTCAAATACCGTGGAGCCGAAAAGGAAATGAGCGGTTGTAAGGAAGATCGGCTCATAGATAAATATCATGATGCAAAGCATCAGCATGGACTCCCCGTCGGGGCGTCTTGGCTCGCCCTTGTAATGCCTCTGTGCCATTTCTCCCAACCAGAACAGGTAGTCGAAGAAATAATAGCGCCGTTGTCGTTCTTGCTCCTTATAGTCCCGTTTCTTCATTCTAAATATAATATTTGGTGGCTAACCGACCTTTAGGGGAGGTTACGCCGTTTGCTATCTACCGTTGTTTGATTTCTTTCGTTTAATATGTCTTTGAATTAAAACAATCAAAAGAGTTGCAATACATCCTAAAGTAAATCCTATGAATCCCCACAAATAAATAGCTAATCGTACATTATCGTAAGATAGTATTTTGAATATCATTTCGGGAAAAGATTCATACAATGGAGCAGTATCGCAATAGTTAATAAAAGCATACAGAAGCAAATATAGGCAACCCATCACAAAACCTGCAATAGGTAGTAATATATGTGCTTTGTTTATTCTTACTTTCATTGTTTCTTCTGATTTATGAGGATAAATAATGTTTGACAGCGTTCCGCTTTAAGCGGTAGTAACTGTCTTTTTAATAAGTCGTGAAATAGATAACTACCAGAATGATGATTATGAGTACCAGCGAAACGGCGTGCCAAAAGCGGTAAGAGGTCGGTCCTAAAAGTTCTAACCAATGATACCCGACCCAACTTTTAGGCTCATAAGTCCATTTCCAGTTTAAGATATTGCCAATCAGTAAAAAAACAAATACTCCGATAAATATTAAAAAGGCAATATCATGATTCTTGTCTAAAAAAACAGATATTTTCTCCGAAAAGTTAGATATAGATTCTTGCATACTATTTCTTTATTTTATAAATGCTTTGGCGGATAATCACCATTAATGGATGTTATCTGCCTTTTCGAGTTATTACAATATCATCATACATCAATAATAAAGGCTGACCGTCTGGTTTATATTCCCTCCAATTTTCAATGCTTGGGTCTTCATAATCCATAATAGTTATATATTCCACGACTTTTTGGTGGCAAATCCGGAAGGCTATGTATGTCATAGCATCCGACATTTTCCAGCCCTTTTTCTTCTATCAGTTTCAACCATCCTAAAGCTTTGTCTATTTGTTGAAGATAGGAAAGTTCCTGTTTATTGCCATTTTTCAAAGCGTCAACAGTTTTAATTCGTTCTTTTTGTAATAACTCAATAATATCTTTCATTCATTTTTAATTATTAACAGGTAATGTTTAGTGGCTAACCGACTGTTCAAGGAAGATTAAACCTCTTTCCGACATCAAGCGGAATATTTACCGAATGACGACGATCCAGCGAATCCGAATAAAGCCTGACTCCTTAAGGAATCACCTGAAATAAGTTGTCTGATAAACTTCCGCTGGCGTGGGGAAAGTGAAGATGGAGTAACCCGCCAACGAGATTCCTTATGTTTCCGGAACATTGAGGCAACCGTATCCTCAAACAGTTTCTGAAATTCAGGATTTTTATAAACAAATATTCGTGAATTGATGATGTAACGGTTGGATTCTTTTGGAAAAATGGGGTCAGAATTACGCAAATAACTTCCTATAGAGTCTTCTTCAACTCTATACAAAAGAACCCGGCTCCATCCTTTGGTAGGATTTTCTTTTAATCTGTATCCGGTTTCATAAGCATAGCCATAATAAGAAGGACCAAGTACATATAACCTTTGGGGGCTGTTATTCTGTATGACAAATTCGGCAGGAATTTCTATCCACATCAGTTTGTTCTCTTTGGAAGAGTAACCGAAAACCGGATAGTGGGCTGTACGGGTTTGGACAATCTCATACTCCCGAATCAGATTCTGCCGGATTATTCTTTTTATCGTTTCGGGAGAAAACATGGAGAATACAATCGGTTTTTCGGATAAGATACTGTATTCTACATTCTTGCTTTTCTGTTCTGTATCCAGTCTGTCTATATTTTCCTCCCTGTATTCTGTTAAAATAAAATCATCGTATTTTTCTGAATAGTCAAATCGGGCATAACCGATACGGAACATATGACCGTCGCAGTATGGGATTCTGATTATAAATCCCTTGTCAGAGACTTCAACGCCTATATCCTCTTCAATCGGGCACTTTCCTGTTAATGGAAAATTTCTTTCACCGATAATCCTTCCATCCCTTGCAAGCTTTATACGGAAAAAAGAAAGTACCGTATCATGTATGATTGAATCAATGGATGTTGTAAGTTCATAAACCTGATTGTTGACATGAACGGTTACTGCATCTGTTGCATTTTTCCCGACATAACGATACTTTATTTTTTTTAATGCACTTTTTCTTTTACCTGTTTCAATCAATCCAGTTTCACATATGAGGTATTTGTAAACAATATCATGTTCCAAGGCTTCTTTTCTGTTATTCTCCCATGCCGGATAGGTAAAGCAAAGAGTTTGTCCGTCATAACGGCTTTGTACCCTTGGCGGAAATAAATCGGGCACTACATTACAGACAAGCGTGTCTTTGTTTACATTCCATGTCCCGGTAAGATAATTTCCACCTTCCCCATCCAAATTGAAAATATTACTGATATATTCAAAAGTTCCATCAGGGACAAGTTTCATCATTGCCCATATATATTCCTCTCCGTCAAAACACAACGTCTGCTGATAGGTTCCTGTCAATGTTGAAACAAGATTTTCTTTTTTGGCTGACAGCCGTTCTGTCTTATTATTGTCAGAGCGGTGCCAGCCATTATATGACTTGGGAAAGTTCCAAACATGAATATTGGTTGGAGTATCGCTCTCAGCGATACACTCTACTTGAAAGCGGAAAGGAGAAGCTGACAATACCTCTAAAACGATGGTATCTCCCCGCAAACATTTGATTGCAAAATTAGCCGTGTCTAACAAAGTTTTATTCTGCGGGTTATTTTTGCAAAACAGATTGTATCTATATTGCGTTACAATATCCTCCTCTTCCTTCATGTCGTTCGTTATATTGCCATGAAAGATGATAGAGTCCCTGTCTGTTTGCCCTTTTATCATTAGAAAGGGGGACAACACCAATATAATGCAAAAAAATATTCTCATCAAAAATAGATATGTAACACTATCTGCAATTATCTACGGCTTTCACGACTGTCTTCTCCTCATGTCTTGACAGGCAGTCCTTCCATTCCGCTCAATTACAAATATATATCATAAGGGCGAAACTTCGGAGCGTTCGGTTTTCCTTTTTTCTATGGTATGCTCTAAAGCAGTTTTTGCGGGTGGCTGTTTGGCCGTTCCCCTTCGGGTCTGGTTTTCCGTCCTGCCCGAAAGTTTCCCGGCGTTTAATCGCTAGTCAGGAATTGAAAAGCAAAACCAAATGCAATAGAAAATCAGACAAAGCCAATGGCGTAAGAATATGATTAGCGACAGCACGAAATGTACCAACAGGATTTTTTCGCTATGCCTGAAACGATAGCAGACAGATGTGATAATGCCGATAATGTCCCAAGCAAGCGCCACCCGACACCCCAAGACATAGTTCTCGAAAGATTTATAAATCCAACCAAATTCTCCTTCACCTATCGGGTAAAGTTCAGGATGCTTCGCGCATTGTATGTAATCACTGATATGCACCCATAACAGAAACAAGCAACATAAACCCCATAATATTCTTGATACAAATTGTAACTTCATCTTGTTTTACTTATCACTTCAAGTTATCGTGAATGGTCTAACTCGATGTACCAGCCTTCCTTGATAGGTTTGTACAGCGTGGTGTCGTTGTACGTCCTTCGGTAGATATCGTTCAGGTCGTCGTGTTCGGTGATACGGATGTTCCGGCGGCTTCTCAATCCGGGATTGTAAACGAAACTCTTGGATGTTCCGCCGTCCACGATGCCATGGGAATAGTACGGCATAACGAGGCTCACATATACCAAATCCGCCGTTTCCCATTCCCTGCGGTCAACAAGGAGGGGCTATAAATGTTAAATCCTGTCCGATTTACCGAAAAAAGTACAGTGTGCCGTTCGTAATGTACCGCACTCTTTTTATATTTGCCTAAGAGACAACTGAATGTAGTGTGTATCTATTGAAAATGAAAGTGAAATAATCATCCATTCCAAAAACAAAAAAAATATGAAGATGATAAGAAGAGCTTTTGCAGTTTTATCGGCAGTGTTTTGTCTGGTAAGTTGTAATAATGAATCTGAACGAATACCCATTTATGTTGAGCCGTGGTATAATTCTGAACCTTTTACAATTCAAGTAGGGAAGTTTAGCGATGTGCTGAAAAGTGAAGATGTAAAAAAACTGCAAAGCACGGCTGATGTAATTCGAGCAGAAATAGATAATACTCCCATTGAAACGCTCTATGTATTGGCGATTAGATTTTATGACTTAGGGCAAAAAGATGATGCCGTTTATTGGTTTTATACGGCACAGTTCCGCCGAAATCTTTACGCCCGTATGATAGAAAATGTAGGGGGTGTAGGAGAACCTGCATTTGAATGTCGGCAGGCGCAATTGGCATTCAATAAACTGTCCGGGAAATGGATTAACGGTTATGCAGGTGGTGTACCGGATAAATGGCTTGAAATACTTGCTCAAGTTATTGATGAAGGTCCCAAAAACGGCTATGTCGGATTGGCTTATCCTAAACTTACCTTTAAGCCGGAAACAGAACAAGCTGCGGTAGCCGAAGAAATAGCGAAAGAATTATCTGAACTGCGACAATATATTATAGACAATCGGGAAGAAATGGCACAAGCCCGTAAAGAAAATGGAATAGAAGGGAAATATTGATTGAATCTGAAAATAGGATATAGATAAACGACCATAAGATGAATATAAACTGGAGAATAATAATTCCTATCGTTCTTTTATTGATTTATGCTTTAGAATTGGCTGACAAATTAATGAAGATGAATATGGAAAAAGCAATCATGGTTGCAGTCAGCTTGTTATTGTATATATCAGCATGTTGCACCAATGTGTTTGCTGGCGGTGACAGAAATCCCGGATGGGCATATTTGCTCGGAGGATGGATTGAAATCTTTTTGGTAAAATGGCCTTCAAAGCTTTTTTATATGGCATGGCTGGCTAATATCGCTTATGGATTTTCTATTAATATGTACTTGTCGGGGAAGAACACTACATTATTATATGTACTTATTATAGTCAGTATATTATTGGCTATGCTTCCGTTGTTTTTTAATAATCCGATATTCGTAGACCCGGAACGGGGCATTGAAAGCACTCTTGGAGTTTTTCATTTGTCAACAGGTTATTATCTTTGGATAGGTAGCTTTTTGACTTTGTTATTGGGCGAAATCGCATTGTTTGTATTAAAAATAAAATAGGATGACTCACTATAATCTACTTCGTATTTTTCCATAAATGCAATCCTTGCCAAAAAGCAGTTTGTTCGGGTGGTTGTTTGGGCGTTCCCCCTTCGGGTCGGGCTTTCCGCTACAAGTCCTCGCTATGCTGTGGCTTTTCCCCTGCAATCCCTAACGTGGGTGAAAGGGTTTTCACTATCTTGCGCTTGCACTTTGACACACGGGGCTTCGGCTGTTCGCCGAAACTTCCCGCGCCCCGTCCCGCCCGAAAGAGTTCCCCGGCGTTTGTCCGGCAGCCGACATTATTCAAGGTAGTATTCTATAATATCTTTTATCAGTAGCTCTTCTCCTTGTTTCCATAATTTCCAGCCTTGTTCACTCTTTATTGTATCGCCTTGTACCTCAAACGGTTTTCGGACTTCTGTATTGTCCTTGAAGCAGACTACCGTCACCATGCGAAGATAGTCTTCCCAAGAGATATAGTAGGTGTCAAAGTCATGCGTTCTTTTCGCTGGAATACCATTTATCCGCATGAGGCTGCGGTTGCGTTGCATCCTGTTTCCATGCATCATAATCTGCCCAGATGAACAGTTGATCCATGCCGTTTTTCCGCTTTCCTCGTTCAGTACAATTTCAGCCCTTCCCGCCATTAAGCCCAACACTCTAAAACGGAGCATGGGAAAAGTGTAGATCAGACTTGCCGTCTCTTCTAAGTATTCATGTATGTTGCTTCCGGATCTCCATGCCAAGGGCATTAACGTATCTGATTCCGAAGAGTAACGATAGTAATATCTGCCATCTTTGCATGAAGCGTTATTCTGTCCGTCCTGCCATTCCTGCGGATTGTCATCCTTCCTTTTCCGCTCGGCAATATCCTTGTCAAACGGATACTGATGCAGTGCAATGCTATCTTCCGGCTCCTTGCACGTTGCTGTCCGGTATAATGGTATGACGGGGTTCTGCTCGGCTATGACCTCCATGAACCCAATACCCAAAGGAGCATATAATCCATTCTTGCGTTGGAACTGGAAATGATTGCCTTGTATGAAAAGGGAGGGAAAATCATCGGAAGCAATCCCCGTTATTATATCCGCTTCGCCAATAACATCCGCTGTCCGTTGGTCTTGTTTGCATGAAGATGTGCAAGCGGACTCATTGTCTGTCGGAGGCATAGGCGGCTTGCAACTCATGACCGATGCAGCCGTCAAAAGTAGTGTTATGATGACGGTTTTCATCTAAGTTTAAGCCCCACCTTCACCATGCCATGTGCAGGTTTGGGTATTATCTTGATAGTTATGCTGTATCCATTGCCCTGATTTCTCACCGTCGGTGTATTGTCCCTCAATGGTTATATAGGGTTTACCCTCCCATGTTGATTCCACACGATACGAACCGTCGAGTTTTCCATTACGGTAGTGGCATGTAGTCTTGCTGCGTATTGCGCGGCCGTCCTCGAAGATTTCCCATTCCTCGCCATCTTTTTTCCCGTCGATATAATGAGATTCAAAAATCTGCTTACCCGTCTTGTTGGCAAAGCGACGTTCCCGCCCGTTCTCCACACTCTGTTTGTACTCCTTTTCTATCTCTATTTTTCCGTTACGGAAATAGGTCTTTACAGTTCCGTCTATCTTGCCTTGTAGTATGGGTGTTTCCTTTCGAGGAGTAACGCCGTCTTGGTAGTATTCCGTGAATGTACCGTTACGCTTGCCCTTGACATATATGCCCGACTCACGCAATACCCCGTCACGGTAGCGATGATAGTCACCGTTTATCATGCCGTCTGAAAGTTTCACGTGTTCTTCGTCAAGCCCTCGTATAATGCGATATTTTCCCTGCAACGGCCGTTTACTGTCTTTTTTATAATATACCGTGCGGTGTGCATCATCCGTCAGGGGCTGCAAATCATTCCATTCTACTGTTCGTTGTGCGGAAACCGTGCCGCAAAGCAACAAAAAAATGTATAGTATCAACATTCTATTCATATGTCGTATATTTTTATTTTTCGAGGTTGATAATGTTCTGTGGCAAACTGACTTTCAGGGGGGGGGTAAACCGCTTATTATATTTATTTCAAAGAAATTTCTCCATTCTTATAGCTTTGCTATAAAATAAAGCATTAATCCAACTATTATATTCACTCTTCAAGTTTACTTTTCACCAATTTCAGGAATTCCTCCTTAGTCATGAACCTGTCGAGAAAATCATTCAGTCGTCCCTCATTGGTTACTTCCGTGAAAAATTCCTCATGATCCGTACTCCAGACGACAGGATTCTCAGGGTCGTTATCTGACAGGCAGATGAGATAGTAATTGGGATAACCGTCCGTATAAAGCAGCTCTACAAAATCCGGAGTGGCACAATTTGAATACTTGATGATTTCACCCAGCTCTGCATTATCCGTAAACCAACCATTCCATTCTTCAAAATCCGGTGTCCCTTTTTGGAATGGCGTAAATGGTCTGGCAACCCAAAACAGTTGGCGGCGAGGTTCTTCATCCAAGGTAAAGAACGTATCTGTCATTTCCTTATAGAACGCCTCCCTGTCAGATTTGAACAACTCCATATGCTCATCCACCCAATCGCCCAAACCTTCAATCGGCTCCGTATCTTCGGCAGCCAGCCAAGGCGTGTCCACCGGTTTAAGAAACAAGGCCGTATCGAATGTAATGGCACAGAGATCCTCTTTCAATGAATTCCCTTTCAGGTTTGCTACGTTGCCGCCCAGTAGCCTGATTCTGTCTGTTATTTCCTTTTTCATGAGTGCCGTATAATTTTGTTATTATTTTTGTTTGAGATTCACATGCCCGGACAGCCATTGGAAATATTTCCAGTCTTCCTTGAAAATCTTTTCCCCTTCGAGCATATAGGCGCGGAGAAGAAATTCAGTTGCATTGGTTTCATCCTCCATTTCCAGATAGTTCTCGCCAAGGCGCAGCAGGATGAAAGGATTGTCTGTCTCTCCGATATTGTAGCATTTGCGGAAAAACTCCAGCGACTTGCCGTAGTTCCCCATCATGAAATGGGCGTCACCGATTGAGCCGGCGAGCCAGAGATATGCTTCCCAGTCTTCCTCCGGTTCAGGAAGGATGTCCAGTGCCTCTTGGAAACAGGAGATGGCTTTCGCGTAATCTTCGCTTTCCATCGCCTCATTTCCCGTTTCTGACAGTTCTTCGATTCTGTCGTACAGTTCATCTGAAAGTTCCATATTCCTCTATTTTTCTTTGATATTCTTTGATGCCCACATCCCGATATCCTGCTTGCTCAATGCCGCAGCCATCAGGTCGGGGAATTTGTCAGGCGTACAGGCAAATGTGGGAACACCCAGACCGGCAAGATACTCGGCATTACGCTTGTCGTAGCAGGGCGCCCCGTCATCGTTCAGGGCCGGAAGCACAATCAGCTGCACACCGCTGGCCACAATGGAAGCGAAACGCTTGCACATCTCCTTCTCGTCACCGCCTTCATAGAGGTCGGTCACCAGTACCAGCACAGTGTCCTGCGGCCGTGTGATCACACCCTGACAGTAAGTCAGGGCCCTGGCTATGTCGGTTCCTCCGCCGAGCTGGACACCGAACAACAGGTCAACCGGGTCCTGCAGGTCATCGGTAAGGTCAACGACCGAAGTGTCGAACACCACCATACGCGTATTGACGGACGGCAGGGAGGCCAGTACCGAACCGAAGATGCCGGAATATACGACAGAGGTTCCCATCGAACCGCTTTGGTCGAGGCAGAGAATGATGTCCTTCAGAGCCTTGCATTTGCGGCCGTAGCCTATCCTGACTTCCGGAATGACGGTCTTGTACTGCGGCTGGTAGTTCTTCAGGTTCTTTATGATGGTCGTCTTCCAGTCTATCTCGTTGTAACGGGGATTGCGCCTTCTCGCCGAACGGTTCAAAGCACCGGTGACGGCCTGCTGGGTCGGGGAAGAGAGCTTCCGCAGCAGGTCATCCACGACCTTGCGTACAACCTGACGGGCCATGTCCTTGTTCTTTTCGGGAATGGCCCTGCCGAGTGACATCAGTGTAGCTACCAGATGTACGTCAGGGACAACCGTTGCCAGCATCTCCTTCTCGGTAAGCAGCGAATCGATATGCAGACGCTTGATGGCATCCCTCTGGATGACCTGCACGACGGTCTGTGGGAAAAACTCCCGGATATCGCCAAGCCAGCGGCTTACCTTTGGGACCGACGACCCGAGTCCGCCGCGGCGGTCACTGTCATAGACGGCTTCCAGCGAACTGTCAAGGCGCTGTTCCTCCACCGTCAGCGTTACACCCGTCCCGTCAGCGGCGTTCCCGCCAAGAGCCATACGCCATCTTTTCAAATATTCTGTTTCCATGTTCTGTTCCTTTTTTATCCGATTCCCAGAAGTCTGCCGAGCAGGGGTATTACTTTGGATGCATCCCCGTCATTGCAGGAATGTTCCCCGGTGGCGGTTCCGGTATCGGTTCCGTTCAGTTCGAATCCTTTGGCCTTCTCGCCGAGCTTGCGGCGCTCGGCCGTGGTGAAATTGCTGAATGTGCGTCTGATCACCGGCAGCAGTTCTATGAAATTCGCGTCGCTCAGGCCGCAGAGCCAGCCGTTCACGAGCTGCCACAGGTTGTCGTCCAGCAGCAGTACCGAACCTGATGCACGCAGAAATCCCTCGAACCAGTATGCGATGTCGGAAGGTGCGTTGCCCACCGATGAATAGAAGCTCAAGGTGTCACGCATCTCTTCACGCGATATCCTGCCCTTGTCGTAGAGTATGCGTGCCGCGTACCCGGAGAGCAGCGGATGCGCTCCCGATGAATTGCGGATCTGCTGCACGAACCCGTACCACATGCCGTTCAGCTCTTCGTCATCAAGCGTGGAGACGGCATAGTCGGTAGCCGACAGGTGTTCAAGAAGTTCTCCGGCTGCCTCTTCGTCGATGTTGATGCAGACGAGCAGACCTCCTGCAAGGATACGTGCCACCATGGCCCGGAGCATGTTGCCCACCTTGCTGAAATCCAAATTGCGGACATCGCCGTAACGGACGATGTTCACCAGGTCGGGAACCGCTTCCATCATCTCCACAATGTCTGTGGATGCCGCCGACAGACGGTCAAGACGGATGGTCATCGCCTCCACAAGTTCCGGAAGGTTGGCCGGAATGACCCGGTCAAGAAGTCCCGTCAGTTCAGGGATTCTGGTGATTCCGGTCATGCGGTCGGAGACGTACTTCTGCACGGCTTCCTCCACGGTATTGCCCCAGACGGCCCGTTCTATGATGCAGACAATCTGTTCCGGCCTGTGGTAAAGACTCCATTTTTCCTTGAATGTACCCTTGCCGCCTGCGGTTTCAGGCTTGGCCCAGTCTATGTCAAGCAGGGCCAGGCGGTGGAAGAACAGGCTGCGTTCCAGGTCGGTCTCCTTGCGTAGGTCAAGTGTCATCTCCTTAATTTCCGCCGTGAAAGGGACACGCAGACGTTTCTGCTGCCGTTCCACGTCAATCAGGAGAGGGACTTTGGGCACCGCTTCCGGAACTTTGCCCAGCCGGTTGCCCACGATGAGCGATTCCCTGACGAGCTGCAGCAGCATGTCGTCCCCGAAGCCCATTACGGTGGTCACCGCCTCGTTGTATTCCTCAAGCGTCGGGGCGGGCAGACCACGCAACGCCGCTGTCGTTTGCGCCAGACGGACTGTCTCGATTACGTGGGCCACCGAGATGTCCATGTCCTTCTTCCTCAGAAGGGCCGCTATACGGCTGACCCACCAGGTGCCGTCATCATCCGGATGATGCCACAGGTAATGGTACCATCCCGGAGAATCTATGCCGGCCCCGTAACCGCTGCGGAAGGTAAGCCTGTCATACGTCCACGGAATCCACGTGCATTCCGCCTTTACCTTCGGGAGCCCTTTCAGCAGCTCGTTGTCGTCCTTCACCTTCGGCATGTTCTCCAGTGCCGGGACATGCCATGCCCCGCAGATTACAGCTATGCGTTCGAAAGGCTCCTTCTGGGCCGCCCGTATCATGCGGCGCATCCACGCTTCACGGACAAGGTCCCTGCGGGAGGTATGTTCCGGGAGGGCTTCCCTGAGTGCGGTCACAGCTTCCTTGACGGCCTCGAAGATGCCGCTGCCGTCCCTGCGCTGTTCTATGTTCATGTTCCACCACGATTCACCGTCCGGATAGCTGGCAGCTTCTGCCAGCAGGTCAAACGGATCACCCGGCTGTTCATTGGCTTCATCATCCGCTTCTGCAGGCTCGCTGCCATCCTTCCTTTCCGCTTCGAAGGCAAGGGAATGGGCAAGCGGGAGATCGAAGAAGCGTAAGGTGACATTCTCCCGGAGAGCATAGCGCAAAGCCTGCCATTCCGGCGAGAAGTCGGCAAACGGATAGAATACGGCATTCTGCGGCGCATCGGGCTGATAGCCGAGCAGGGCTACCGGAGGCTTCATCTGCCCGTCGGAGACGAACGGCATGAGAGCCTCGGCCTCCGCCGGTCCCTCAAGCAGTATGAGGTCGGGACGGATACGCTCAAGTTCCTGCAGGATGTTCCGGCAGGAGCCCGGCCCGTGATGACGTATTCCCAATAGATGAATGTCTGTCATATTACTTGTCTCATGCAAAATGCGTCAATCAAATCATATCTCTTGAAGCCCTGTAGATGTCTTTCCAGCCCTCACGGTTCTTGACCACCGTCTCCATGTATTCCTGCCATACCACTTTGTCCTGCACAGGGTCTTTCACCACGGCACCGAGGATACCTGAAACAAGGTCCTCCGCATGGATCTGGCCGTCACCGAAATAGCCGGCCATGGCAAGGCCGTTGTTCACCACGGATATGGCTTCGGCCGTACTCAGTGTGCCGCTCGGGCTCTTGAGCTTCGTCTTGCCGTCACCGGTGGCTCCCTGACGCAGCTCACGGAAAATGGTGACGACACGGCGGATTTCATCAAGGGCAGGTTTCTCTGCCGGCAGTTGCATCACTTTCTCGAAGCTCTCCACGCGGCGGCGTACAATGTCAACTTCTTCCTCAAGCGTGTCGGGCAACGGGAGGATGACCGTGTTGAAACGGCGTTTCAGTGCGCTTGAAAGGTCATTCACACCTTTATCCCTGTTGTTGGCCGTGGCTATGATGTTGAATCCGCGGATGGCCTGCACCTCCTTGTTCAGCTCGGGGATGGGCAGGGTCTTCTCCGAAAGGATGGTGATGAGCGTATCCTGCACGTCAGAACCGATACGGGTAAGCTCCTCGATGCGGCCGATCTTGCCTTCCTGCATCGCCTTCATCACCGGGGTCTGCACCAGGGCACCCTCACTCGGCCCCTCGGCGAGAAGACGGGCATAGTTCCAGCCATAGCGGATGGCCTCTTCTCCCGTTCCGGCGGTACCCTGTACTATCAGCGTCGAATCGCCGGATATGGCTGCTGCCATGTGCTCGCTGACCCAGCTCTTGGCCGTACCGGGAAGACCGTACAGAAGCAGCGCCCGGTCGGTGACAAGGGTGGCCACGGCAATCTCCATCAGGCGGCGGTTGCCTATGTATTTCGGTGAAACCTCGAAACCGTTCTTCAGTGTCCCGCCCATGAGGTAGGTGACCACGGATTGGGGTGACATCTCCCAGTTTTCGGGAATCGGGTTGGTCTCGTTCTTTTTCAGTTCATGAAGTTCCTCTGCAAACTGTTGCTCGGCATGTTGTCTCAGTAAAGTGCTCATATGAATATCAATATTTATTTTTCATTTAACAAAGTGTCTGTTTCAGATTTAAGATCCATGAATTCCAGCATCTTCGAGCAGAACTCGTTCATGGACGGCGAAGCCTCCGCCGAAGAGGCGGCCTTGGCCTCGATCAGGTTCCTTAGATGCGACGGGATATGCATGGCAAGCCGTTCCGCCATGTCTGCGGCATAATACAGGTAATCCTTCTTCAGTATCCATGACAGGACGCTGGAAGAGAATTTCGGCCCCCATGCCTCGTAGTCGTTGCCGTACCATGAGTCGGGTATGAATCCGAAATCCCGGACCGTTTCCGGCCAGCTGATTTCCTCCCGCTGGGAGGGGGTGAGCATCGCCACGAGTTCCGGCTTGCGCAGATAGGAAGGGGCTTCCTTCAGGGTGTGGAAAGCCCACAGCCCGTCCGAGAAGTTGAGTATCGGGTCTTCCAGCTCCAGGAACTTCTTGAAAGGAGGATGCTTGGCGAATTTTCTCGCTGCCTCTTCCTTACCGCAGCCATATACCTCGCACCAGAAACTCAACGGCACCCGTTCGGCGAGCTGTCTCAGGATGAATTCGGAATCGCCCTCTTTCTTGTTGGAGCTTACCTCGGACAGCCCCATGGCCTTTATCTCCGGGGTGTATCCGATCTCGTCGTATGACCATCCGGTAAGCATGTTGTGTCTGATATGTCCACGCAGGAGTTCGCAGCAGCGCGTCACCATGGCTGAATCGGGAATCATGCACAGAAGTTTCTGTGCCGTTTCCTTGACAATGGAGCTGCGGTCCGACTCCAGCACTTCTTGGATGAAGGGCTCGTCGGTCTTGCTGATGTTTGTCCGGAGACATTCAAGCAGCTCGTTGCGCTGGTTGGCCGGTTCGCTCTTCCAGTCTTTCCGCAGCAGTTCAAGGGCTGCGGCAGGATCCTGCTGCCTGAATCTGGCAAGCATCTCCTTACGCTCGCCGTGGGTGGCCGTGTCCCAGGAATCGGTGGTCCCGCATTCCTCTCCGGCAAGGCCCATCTGCCTGATCAGCCACAAGCCTCTGTTCCCGACGAGATTTTTCAGCAGCCTGCGTTCTTCAAACCGCAACGGGTTGTTGCGGTCATAGGCACGCCGGATAAGCGGCTGGAGGCATTCGGGTGAAATGATTTTTCCCGACCCCTGCGCCAGACGGTAGGCATAGGCCAGCATATAGCGTGTACCGTGGAGTCTGGAAAAGAGCTGGCTCCGGTCCTTGTCGAAATACGGCAGTTCCTCTTCCGGGGCTGTTTCCACGGGGACAATGCCTTCCGCTCCGGCCGGTTCCCATCCGGCACGCCTGTAGGCGAAGGCGGATGCGGCTGTCATGTACAGGAACGATTCCGTGTCTTCGGCTTTCCCGCGGATTCCGTCAACCAGAGTCTGAAGGGACTCGGGAAAGGCTCCTGGAACGAATTCACGGTTGGCTGTTCCAAGCAGTGCAGCCTGTATGATAGGTTCAGTTACGTTCATCTCTCCAAGTATGATATTCTTTGTTGTACCAGATGGATTTCAGTTCCCATATATCCCCGTTTACAATGACCAGCGAGGCGAACGGATTGCCGCCGGTAATGGCGAGGATGTCTATGTAGGTTTCCTCGGGCATCGCCACACGGACGGCATTGCCCGCGTTGTCCAGCATCGTGTAGTCTTTCCCGTTACGGGCAACCCTCACGTCATCCACAAGCAGGGGGACGTCCTCGGAAAACGGATTCGTCAGCATGGCCGTGCGGTACACCGCGGCAGCCTGCTTCAGGTCAGGGCTGCACGCCGGCACAAAGTTTTCTTCCGCGAGTACGGACTCCCGGAACAATGCACGCCGGCATGTACCCGTGCCGTTGTAAAAGCATAGCGCCCCTTTATAGGCACTGCCCGGAATCCAGTTCTCGGTAGAAAAGGTACCGGCAACGGCAAAACTCAGGTATCTGGCGAAAAGCCCGCTTTCCTTTCCGTAAAACCAGTAGATGTCGGTATTGACATCGTTGACTTTACGGGACTGCTTGTGAAGCACGAGCCAACTGTCTGCCACCGGCTCTCCGGCAAGGACGTTGTCCTTGGACTGCGGATATCCGATCTGCGTGCGTATCTCGTCCTTCCATTCTTCGGGAAGGCCGTCCATGTTTCTGTAGCTCTGCATGAGCAGGTACAGCCTGCCCATGCTTTCCGTCAGGTCGGATTTCCAGCTTTCCGAGTCGAAGTCTATAGCCTCCATGGCTCTCAGTCTCCCCGCAAGTCCCGGTGCCTGGGCGTCCACCATCCTCCGGGCCATGTTGTCAAACAGGGTATAGGCACGTTCCGGAACATTCAGGAATCCGTTGCGCACCAGGTCCTTCATCCATACCTCAAGGTCGGATATGCCTCCCAGTACCTTCTGGTGCCGTTTCTCCTGCCTCTTGGCCTGGGCCGCTTCATCCACAGGGGTTTCGCTTTTGGCTTTCTGCTCCTTCTTTTCGGCCTTCTCCGTTCTTTTGGCAAGCCACGCCGTCACCCATTCCGGCTCTTCCGCCTGCGTGAACTGGTCAGGCTGGCGGGCGTACAGCAACAGCAGGCCAAGCCCATGCTTGCACGGGAATTTGCGGCTCGGGCAGGAACACTTGAACGCAATATCATTCAAGTCTATCACCGTCTGATAGGGATTCTTTCCGCTTCCCTGGCAATGACCCCAGACGGCACGTCCGCTGCATTCCCTCAGTACCCATTTGCTCAAGGTCGCAAGTCCTTTGCCGGCCTTTACAGACGAGTCGTCGGGAGCGAGCTGCAATATCTGTTCTTCTGTCAAGTTCAATGGCATACGCAACAAGTTAATTGGTCATTGGTAAATCATTCCCTGTTCCCGGCTGCATATTCTCCCGTGTTGATGTCAAGTACGGGACGCTTGGGCTGTATCAGCGCGTCTTCGTATTGGCATTTCCACTGGATGCTGCGGTCCATATCACCGTCTTTGATTCCATCGATGGTTTCTCCCGAATCTATTTCATTGCCGCTTGTAAGCAGATAGGACGCCACATTATAGGCATGGTTCACTACCCAGTTCGGATCAAGTCCGCGGAAGTGGTACTGCAGGTCAGGCAGGAACAGCGTGTTCATCCCGAGTGTATCGACCAGCATGTCGTCGGAACCCTGGATCGTGAAGAAACGGACGTTTACGGCATAGCGGATGAACCGGTCAGGACCTTCTATCTGATTGCCGCGGATTTCCTCCGCCTCGAACAGTTTCCCGCTGCCGCTGAAGAAGAACGCTTCGCAGGACGGGAACAGTTCGGCGAGCGCTTCAAGGTAGTCCATTTCCAGGTTGGCACGTTCCAGAGAAGACAGACCGCGGGTAAGGAAGTCCGTAGCGAGCATACTGTACCGGCATTCCTCAAGGATACGGTCACGGCTCTCCTGACAGTCCCACATCTGGCTCCGGGTGAAGTCGTCCACCGTCTTTCCGTCAAAGTCCATGCACGAAGTCATCGGGAACTGTACGGGTGCTTTCCCGTCCTCAAACTCCACCATGTGGTCCAAAGCGGTGATGAAGACAGACTTGTCATCACCTTCGCGGCATTCTACATTGCCGAAATGCTTCCGGCATACATCAGCCACCCTCTGCGTATCCGGCAATTCAACCGGTTCCTTGAACAGAAGGTTTATAAGTAAAGGTCCTCCGGGCTGCAGTTCCTTTGTATTTAGGTCTTGTTGAAATACTTGGTTCATATATTGGTCATTATTACTTATACGATATCTTGAGAGTCATTATGTCCGGTAGGGCGACACCTTGGCTGCGAATTATAGAATGCTTGTCTTCTGCTGAGAAACCTATGGTTTCTCCGTCGTTGAGAACTGCATCGTACTCCAGAACATATCCTGCCATGCTGGCCAGGAAGTCTCTCACCTTTGACGGGTCGGCATCCACGTCAAGGACCTCCATTTCGTCCTTGCCGAAACACTCCATTCCATAGGTGTAGCCGCTGATTCCCTTTTCGGTACGATAAAGCCCGAACCATATCCAGTTGTATATAGGCAGCGAATCCTCCTTCATCATTCCGGAAAAGCCTTCATAGAAACGGGGCTGGAAAACGACGCCGCTGGTATAGATACCGGTTATATTCTTCTGGAGGCAGCAGACAGACAACAGCTTCACGTACAATTTGCCTCTTTCGATCAGGGACTCCTCTTTGCCGATAACGGCAACCATGATGTGGGCCTTATGCTCTTTGGCTGTTTTTTCGGCCTCCGGCCACATGTAATTGTTCTTCGCGCATTCTTCGGCTTCGCCATTAGGTACGGGAGCAGGCATCAGGCTTACCGCCGCCATCATGTCACCCACGTCGAAGACCAGTGACTCGGGGTTCCGTTCCTCGTCAGATTTCTCTTCAGCGGTGATGTTCCACTGTTCTTTCAGATCTCTGATGTATTTTTCCTTGTCCCAGCTGTTGTCGGAGAGCAGGGCGAATCCCACGAATGTGCCGGCCTTCTTCTCACGTTCCTCGGCCTGCTTTGCCTGTTCCATCCAGTAGGAACGCACCTTCTCGACAAGGGCCGTAGCATCCTTGACAGCCGTCTTTTCGTCATAAGGTTCCATCTCACTGAAGGTATGGCCGCAGTCCGACAAGCTGTCTCCTTCGTATCCACCATTCACGCCCAGCAGCCATTCACTGTCCTTGGTATCCTTGTATTTGAAGATGTAGTAGGTCATATCGTGCAGTACGAACGTGTCTGTACACTCTATCTCTGCCGGCTCGTGTCCCAGTTCCTGCGGGTGCGAGAGCCAGGCCGTCATTGCAGCCAGAGCCGCTTCATATTGTGTTGGTCTCATATCTTGAATGTTTTTAATTTATACTTCACTCTTCATCCACATATAAGTTGCCGTCTTCCTTGCGAACCAGTCTGGTGTCATATGGAAAATCCAAATATTGCATAACGTCCGGAGAATAGTTGCAGATAGTATTCAAATCACAATATTCATATCGACATTCGTCATTATCTTCATCCCCATCAGCAAGGAAAAGCCAACCGCTGTCCCAACCCATGTCCTCAGCAAAGGGCTTTTGACGAATGCAAGTTGCTATTTCACATCCATCTACTAAAACACGGCTGCTTACAGTACATTCAATGGCTTTACTCCAATCTTTCAGCAGTAATTTGATGTTGTCCTGCGGTATATGTAAGAATTGCGGATCCGTCTGTGGTTCATCCTCCCACTCTTTGAAACGGCTGTCAATGAGAGCTGCCATATCATGATAATATTTTTCTGTCCAAGGCAGCAACAGATAAGCAGCATCTGTCTCATCCTCACTATTCCATATCCTGCCTTTGAAATAGTCCATGGCATATGCTTGTATATCTTTAATATAGGCATAAGGTGTACTACGGTTTTCCCAATTATACCATTTGGTAAACATCGTTCCCACTCTGTTTAGCAAGATAGTAGAAAGTCCGCCATGCAGATCCTCATTATCTCTAATAAATTCTCTTAAATCAATACTGTCTTCTGCTTTGACCCTATCAACCAGGTCTCCATGTCTAAACAGGAAAGGTTGGCTCATAAGATTGTGTTCTATACACCATCGTAAATAAATCGCCATGTGGTTGTAAGGAGCCAATTCATCTGCTGACAAATGCAACTCTTCTATCTTTTCTTCATGTTTCTTCGCATCGTCAATATAAGATATGTCATAACCTATTTTCTCTGCATCTGTAACAACATTTAGTCTCAACGGATTAATTGTTTCCAGCACATCATCAGGACATATTTCAAAGAATTCATCTATATCCTTATCTTGGATAAATTGTAACTCTTCCCTATATAAAGGGATAACCTGATAAAACTCAACACTTCCTGCTCCTTGTGTTTTACATGTACTTGACTTATCTCCAAATATACTTGGAGACAGGAGAACAATAGCACAGAGCTTGGTGTCTTCTGAGAATGTATTTTCACCTCCAAGTTCCATTGTCTTGCCCCAACTGATACAGGTCCTATGACGTATGCATTGTCTTGCCAACGACGTAATAAGTCGTATAGGCCAACACCATTTCTCTTCTGTCCAATCAGACAATCCGAGTTTCCAGTCAGGTGGTAAATTGATAAGCAATTCTTGATGACAGGTATTGCCGTCTATATCGTCCGATTCAAGGACTTCATGATTACTCATGTTGACTGTTATCAATGTATAATAGTTATGCTCTTTCCTCGGGGCAATAACAGCTATGTCCAATGGATATTCTGAACACGAGTCATCATGCAAGAAATTGTTAATCTTACCAAAATACTTTTCAATATGTGCTATCACTTCCTGTCGTGCAACAGAGCTTATTGAAATTTCACTGGATTGTATTGGGTTAGTTTCAATATCTATTTGATTCAGTACATTAAGACGGTGCGGATTTACAAGGAGAATATTGTCATTCATCTTGTCAAGAAGTTTCTGTGTTCCATTTTTGAGCTTATACTCCAGTTCATCTCCATATAAAGGTATTACCTGATAAAAATTGACTTCCTCTCCATCAGGTAGTGTACAAGTATTTCCACCTACATTTCCACATGGGGGATTTATCAGAATGGAAGCACAAAGCTCTGTCGTATATGAAAGAGGTCCATCATAACTGACTGTATGACCCCAACCAAGCCAAGTATTGTTTTCTCCCGGGAAGCGAGCAAGTTCTTTCAACAACCGTATAGGCCAATACCATTTTTCGTCTTTCAAATGTTCTTTATCCAATTTCCAATACTCTGGCAGACAGATGACAAGTTCTGCCCGTTTCAGCTGTTCTTCTTTCAATTGGTTAGGTACATTCATCAAGTGTGCCCCCATTCCCATTGTCACAAGTGTGTACCAGTTACACTCTTCAGATGGAGGAATCAAACAAATATCCACATGAATGTCTGGTGATACTTTTTCGTGAAAAACGAATTCAAAATTACCATAATAGTGCTCGATATGCTTTTCTATAATATCTATTTCATCTTCTGAGTACATTTCTGGAGCAATAGACTTATTGTCGCCATTATCATCATCACAACAACTTTCACACTTTATTTTTCGTTTTTCCAGTTCTTCATTACACTCATTTATTACAGCAACTGCACTGCTGTCCTCCGGATCAAGTTCCGCCCAGCGTTTGGCATATTCTATCGCCATTTCTTCCTGTTCTACAAGATATTGGTATGCGTATGCCAT
This sequence comes from Bacteroides sp. HMSC067B03, assembly GCF_001811315.1. Lineage (NCBI taxonomy): Bacteria > Pseudomonadati > Bacteroidota > Bacteroidia > Bacteroidales > Bacteroidaceae > Bacteroides > Bacteroides sp. HMSC067B03. Next base: position 363,047 of record NZ_KV804412.1, read on the forward strand.
GCGCTTGTTCCATCCTGCCTGACTTTCTCCGGCTTCACGGATCGATTCCAGCAGTTCAAGTGCTTTATTCAACGCCCTTTCCTTTTCGTCATCTTCCGGTTCATCGCCATTATCTCCCAGAATCGCATAATTCTCATATGCCCGCACCAGCAACATGACCATGTCGTAGTCCTGTTCAGCTTCGGGAATGTCCACAAGTGCTTTGATACACTTGGAAAACTTTTCCATGTCATTCCATTTCTCTATCTGGGCAAGAAACTCTTCTTTATTTTCCTTTGTGTATAGTATAGCCTCGCTGGCCGCTTCTGTCAGTTGGTGTATCCGTCCATTACGGATGAAGTCTGAAATGTAGAAAGAGTATTCGGGGTATTCATCGAGCAGAGGTATAACCTTCTTGACAAAAGCCCTGAGGTCATAGACAAACAGGTCGATATAGCTGTATTCCGTTCCGGTTGCACCCCCTGTTATCACACCGAGATTGCCCGGTTCAAGAATCTCTTCCGTTATCCTGTCTTCAAGATCATGACGGAAGTTCAGTATATTATCTTCGCCAACACCATTCTGGAAAACCATATAAAGAGCCTGAACGCCGAAACCGTCGGCATGGTCAAATATCTCGGTTGAACCGTGATAATAGTCAGCTACAATGGAATCCAGACAGGTGGATCCTACTATCACATCGAAGCGCAGTTCGTCACTTTCCTTCGGGGTCAGTTGATATCCCGTATAAACGTCCTTAGGATTCTCGAAAAATTCATGGCTGTGGGATTTCACGGTTTCCTCTACGTGCTGTCTCAACCCGGACAAGGCAATCATACCTTCCTCAATTCCTGACGCCCTTTCTATACCATTGACATATTTGAACGAGACGCCTTCTCCCAGTACAAGTTCCAGAATGACATGAAAGTTTCCGTCACTATTTTCTTCCGGTAAGGCACAAAGATTTTTGTCGTAATACCTGATGTTGAAGTTTTCTCTCTTTTCGTCATAGGATGCTTTTACCATGATCTTGCCCATATCGACATCGGTATCGTGTACACAGTATGCGAAAGACCCGACCTTGCCCGGGTTGAAGGGGAAGAACTTCCATTTGCCTTTCAGACACTCCGGCATACAGGATATGATGTAAGGATAGATGATGAAGAGATCCGGCCATCCTTCTACCGAGAACGTGAACTCATGGTCACCTCCGATATTGAAGTGCATGTCTTCCGATATCAGATTGGTTCCTTTACTGATAAACTCCATGAAGGCATCAGCTTCCTCCATGGATTTCGGATTCATCATGCCAGACAGCTTTTCTTCGTTTTCTACAAACCAGTTCCAGAATTCTTTCACTCGTCTGGTTAACGGCAAGGCCATATTGCACTGACGGATGAAACTCAGGGTGTCTTCATCCTCCGGATTAAGTTCCCTTGCCTTGCTGAAATAATCCAGGGCCTCCCGATAATTGTTCAGAAAATACTGGGCATATCCCATTCTGAAATTCCACCGTTCATCTTCAGCGCCTTCCTCCCTGACGGATTCGAGCAGTTCTGCGGCTTTGGCATATTCCTCAATATTGTTGTACGCCCTTGCAAGAAGGCTGGTCGTTTCAAAATCCCGCTCTGCTTCCGGAATCTGTTCCAATGCATCGATGATTTCCTGATGCTTTTCGGCTTTGTGCCATTCGTCTATCTGCTTCATCAGTTCGTCATTCATGTTCTCTCCGGTATATATGATTTGCTTATTTTCCGGTTCTATAGGCTGGTCTGCAACCAAAGTCGGGAGGAATTCACCTGAAAGTTTTTTCAGGTCCTCCAGCCTGGAGGCACACAACGTGAAGAGGGTGTACTGGTTGGAACACAGTGCGTGACAGCTGTAAACGGGATAAGGTTCTTCATCCTCTGAATCTTGGCCGGTACCCATGTCATAGAGACGGTATTTTCCGCCGTCAAATTCCCTTTCTTCAATCATTTCCTCTTCCACATCAAGAAAATCCGGCTCACCATTGGTGGAGTATCCTGTACATCTGACCGTGTGCCAGTTGTCTGCAGCCGCATCATAATAGACGAGGGTACCATCATCCGTATCTTCGAGATAGCTGCCCGGCAGACTGAACCTGATCCTTCCGACCTTATGGTTGACAATTCCTCGCCGGTAGCCGATAGTAAATTCCGTTTCGTATGGCGGTATCCCGTCAGTCGGGACAGGGGTACAGCCATGCAGTCTGCAAAGTTCCTCGTATTCCTTTTTGGGGAAGGGAAGAGACGGGTCAAGTGACGCTGCCGTTTCCAGCTCGCTTACGATGTACCCGTTGATGCGGGCATCTTCTTCACTTCTTTCCGACGGCATGAAATAGCAGTCCTCCCACATGGCGTTCAGGGCCATACCTCTATGGAAACGTGCATCACGTTCCGGATTGTTCCAGATGAAGAAATCATCGGCAAAAGATTCGATTCCTTCTTCCCGGATACGTCTGATGACCTCTGAAAGGCGGAAAGAACCCAAAGGTGAGATGACAATGCCGCTGTCTGATTGAGGGTAATATTTATTGAGATCCCAGCAGATTGACAGGGACGTACTGCCTTTGTCTTCCTGCTCCTGGATGATTTCAAACAGTTTGGCCAGCCACTTGTGGAAATGTTTATTCTTCATGGCCTCAAAGTCCCTTTCCGTGTAATAGTCCGTCTCGTCTTCAACCTCAAACTGGGTTCCGGTCGCCTGTTGAAGTCTGTCGATGAACTCTACTGCTGCCTTGTGGAAGCCGGGGCCAAGTATGTTGGTCTGGCAGTCTCCGTTTACGGAAATGACGTTGTCCGTATTTCCTTCTCCCTCATGCTGATAGTTTAGGAACAAGTCGCCCAGTCTGCAAAAACTTACCGTCGAAGATGATTCATCGTGCTCTGCATTATAACCGGACTCAACAGCCTGACTTTCTACAGCCTGTTGAAACTTTTCAATGTCCTTGATTTTAGTGTGAATGGTGAATCCAAGTCCCATAATTTCATTATTTTGTTTATAAATGCAAGATACCGATTTTATTCCAACTGGCCGCGTTTAATTTGTTAATAATAACAGAAATTTGGCACTATTGTAATACAATACACCTTCCGCATGAAGATTCATGTTTTTAATCATAGTCCGGCTGCATTTTGTCAGTTCACTGCATCGGGGTATAATGCTCTTCCGTAATACAAAAAATCCCCCATGAAAATCATGAGGGATCTAAGCGCGTTTGCAGTTTTGTGTCAGAGGATAACAATGGATTCACTCATTCTGGTCATCCTGACCCAGAAAGGCAAACTGAAGTCTCAGGATTTCATCCATCGGAACGACTTTTCGGACTCTGCTCTCCAGACTTTCCGCCTCGGCCCAAAGGAAAGGATAAAAAGCTACGCCCTCGCTGCTCTTCATCTTCGAGGTATCGTCCTGCCAGCCGTCCCATCTGTAATCGGTATAGAACTTATCCGTATCACCGTGCAGACACCAATAGAAGAACTGTCCAAACTTTATCTCCATGTCTTCCATCTCCAGACAGTCGGGAGCAAAATAGCCGATATTGCCGTCATCAAGACAGATGAACAACCCTCCCAGAATGTCTTCGCCGACCACTATCTCGTTGAACGGGAACAGGCTGTTCCTGGTGACAAAGTCCAGCTCTCCCGAACCGTACAGCCTTATCCAGTTGTCAATGACTATACCACCCGTGTTGTCAAGAATTGCAGCCATCAGGCTACCGCTCTTGATCCGGTACTTCTCTTTCATTGCCAGCCTTGCTGCTTCATCCAGAGGCAGCACATTTATCGTTTTTGACGAACTTTTTATTTCATCAAGTATTCTCTGAAACATTTCATCGTTCATAGTCTTTATTTTTTTCTGCTTAAAATTCAACTTTTCATCATACTCATTCAAAATAAATTGCACATTTATCTTGAACGTTATACCCATAGCATTTGCCGGAGGCCGTTATTACTTTTTTCATGTTTCTGTAAATCTTAAAACTCCATATCCTCCGTCCATTCCAAAGAGTCCACCGGACAAAGCTCTACTTTCTTCATTTCGTACCAAACGGTCAGCAATATCCTAATGCTGTCAGGCGTATATCCCTTAACCCATGTACATTCTACAAATTTTCGTCTGCCGTCTCTGATTTCCTCGAATGTGGCATGGCTCAGCAACCCTACACGGAACTCTCCAGCCATGTCCTCCTTTCTTACTTGCATGGCATAGACTGGTTTCCCGTAGCGTGTCGTGCGCCCGTCTTGGTCGATCAGACGCTGCAAGACTTCATTGGGCGTTTCCTGACGGGCTACTATGGCAAAACGTAGTGAAAGGTAATCCCTCCACCTTTGCGGTACTTCAGTCCGCTCATTCTCCGGCGGCATTGTCTTGTCCGAAAAAGTGGGAAACACAATATTCGCCGCCACCACCATAGCCACGATAACTGCCCAATAGACTGCTATTGCTCGTTTCCAGTAACGGGGACGTTCACGGAGTTCCTGCCGGACTTCCTTGCATATCTTCTTGTCGTCAAAAAATCCCAGAGGGATGGCTGACAGCAGCACCGCCAGACCCGCCAGACCGTAGAAAACAACCTTTTGTGGCACGTTTACCAGATGTATATACCCATCTTGTCCCCTTGCCGCCAGAAATGTGCCGGCCAACAGGACGAATTCCGGGAGGATGCTCAGGAAGTATATTCCGGCAGCAAATGCCTTTCGCTTCCTTTTATTGTTCCATTCCGTGAAATGCGCGTAGGAAATTTTATGCAGCATCACCAACAGGCGGAAAAAACGGCTGAATATGTTTCTTCTATTTGTCATTTGAGTATTTCAGTTATCCATTTCAGAGCAGTTCCTAATAAAACCATTGCGGGAATAAGAAGCAAATAGAGAGGGAAAAAAAACAGGTTGCGCCGGAAGGGACTGAACTTGCGTCCCGCATAATGCTGCATGACCGCTTTCCGCCGGGAAGGCGGGTATATTTTGCCGAACAAGCGGTCTGTCATGATGACAGAAACGGAAAACACGATTACAAGAATGACTCCAAACACCTCGAATGCCAAGTCATCAAGGAAATGACCGGCTATGGTCAGAGCCGGCATGAATATAAAAAGCGTTATACAGGCCCACAGCATATCACTCCCTCGTGGTTGTTTGAAATTGACCTTGTGATAATTCTCCCATGTTACTTCTCCCAACCAGAACAGATAGTCGAAGAAATAATAATGTCGCTTTCGTTCTTGCTCTGTATATTTCTGCTTTCTCATTTTTTATTATATAAGTTTTACAGAGTTTCTTGCGATAATCATATACATAGTATCGAAAGAACCATTCGTTTGCAGCATTATCCACAATGATTTTTCTGAATCGTTTCATCCTCGCCCCTCCTCAAAAATCACGAAGCTCATCAAATTTCTCAATCAGGGCATCTTTCTGGAGCGTATCACCCGGCAGGGCATCAAGGATACCCCGCAGAGCCATGTAAATTTCATCACGCTCCTCGGTTTCGATAAAGCCCATCTTGTTGAAGGTCTGGGTATAGGCTGCCACCGCATCCAGTGCTTGGGCCTGGGTGTCCTCACTCGACTCAACGGCCAGCTTCATCAGCTGGGAACGAGTCTTGCGGTATTGATTGGCTGCCTTTTTCGCAGCGGAGGCGGGAATATGCTCCGCACCATCCCAGCCCCGGAAGGGATTGTCCAGATTTTGCGCCAGCCACTCCGGTTTCCGGGGTTTGGTGATCCGCAGATCCATTCCCGGCTTGCTTTTCCAGAGCTGTTTTGCCACTTTTGCCGCCGTCTCCGGCAGGCTGGTCATCCAGAACCAGCGAAGCTCCGGCATTTGTTCCGGGGTGGGGATGTCATCCGCCCCGAAACCGAACAGGTCGAAGGTGGATAAGTTCGTCAATTCCCGGAACCCTCCCACGGCGGAGAAGTTCCCCAAGTTTCCCGGCGCGCCCCAGAGCCGCAGTTCCTTCAGGTGGGGATGGACCGCAGCCAGTCCGGTCAGATCAAAGTCCTTCAGCTCGATGCCATGCAGCCCCCGTAGGTTCAGCAGTTCCGTGTGCGGGCGGTATTCCCCGATAAATTGGAGAGTCAAACCGCTGCCATCTTCGGGGGCATGGATGGCACAGGCGTCCAGCCCCTTGTTCTGGAACAGGAGCAGCTCCGTTCCCTCACACAGCCGCAGTTCCTCCAGCCCGGTCATATCCAGCATCAGCTTTCTGATGCTGGTGCCCCGCATATCAAGTGTCCTCTGACCGTGGTTCAGCAAAGTCACTTCATTAACAAAGGGGGTTTCCCGCAAAAACTCCAGCAGATCCGGGTGCCACCGCTCGCAGATAAGGGTGGAGAGGCAAGGTAGCGCCTTTAGTTCCAGCGCCGAATCGAATGGTTCGTAATGGTCCGTCACCCGATGGCTACTGACCTTCACCGGGATACCGCCGATCTCTGTTTGCTCATCGCTCTCCATGGCCTCTTTGAAGGCCCGCCGCCGTTCCTCCGGAATGGCCTGCCACCGGATCTGGAGGTACACATCATAGCCGTCACTCCAGCCGCCGTAGGAGCGGCAGGGTTGGTCGGTGAAGGGCGGAAGTGTACCCACCAGCGTGTACTGGGGCGGGACCTCCATCGGCACCCGCAGCAGATGAAGGTCACGGGACCAGTACATGAAGTCCTTGTAGAGCGGGCGGAGATGGGGCAGTTCCTCCGCAGTCAGAGGGGCGTCGCCCACCCAATCCAGAGAGAGGACCACCGCCCAAGATTCTTTGCTCACCGTGTCCGGCGGCGCAATATAGGCCACTTGGCAGGCGGTGTAGCGTTTCAGATATTGGTTGTAAACTGTATAGACTTCTCCAGCGCTGGCTTTCATGGCTGCCACGCTTCTTTCATCAGTTCTTTTCCAAATAGAATCCCCAGTTGTATCTAAATCAAATTTATTTTTAGGTATTAAATCTTGTTCATTCATATACATCAATAATGTTCGGTGGCTAATCGCTGTTTAGGCGATTTA
>NZ_KV804413.1:0-2090 GCF_001811315.1 Bacteroides sp. HMSC067B03
TAGGCGATATTTTTGTTCATAGTGCTTATACCTTAAGTCGAAATCAAGTGAAGTATACACAACCTGCTGATTTTGATTTAGTACGGTCTGGAAAAGACTATTTGGAATGTTTTCATTCGGAGAAGTATACTAGTTTCAATCCTGCTTCTTTGACTATTTTTGTAGATAAACTTATTTCAAAGGATAAGAATTTCGTTGTATTTATTGAAATACCTCCTGTTTTTAGTCGGGATTCTGTGTATATAGATGCAGACCTTTTACCTGATCTGAAACAGGAAATAAATACGAGTCATTGCAAGGATATACGATTTGATTTCCGTTGGAATACCGGTCAGAATCTTTCATTGGATCAGTGCCCAATCAGCTATAAATCTTCCGATTATGCCCGAAGTGCCTTTAATGCTGATACGGTACTTACTTATCCTCTGAAAATGTGGAAGAAATATGAGAATAAATATAATAATTGTCAGGTAATGGTTATACAGAAAAATACTCGGGGATATATCTGTTTGTATATTTTCTACAATAATGAAGGGAAAAAGAATTTTGAACACTATATGAAATCACTTAATGGAGTGTTTTGGTATCGTGATCCTAAGGATTATATTGAGTTTGTTGAACCGAAACAGGATTCTATAATTTATATTGGTCATCGTAAGGAGGTTGATGCTCGGGTTTATTATTCCGCTCACAATGAAATTACTTTAGAATTGATGAATTTCCGGTATGAGGAAATAGTGTCTTTATTGGATCGAGGGAGCTTTATTAAGTTTTATAAAGCTGATGAACTATATAAATTGGATAAGATAAAGAAATATGAATTAGTTGCAACTGACTCAATGAATGTGCTTGCTAAAATAGCTTCCGGTAAGGTTTATTTGCTAAAATACAAAGTGGATGCGCCGGATTATCAGAAAGTATATCTGCAAATGGAGTATTCACGTAATTTTGTTTCTCCTCCAGCGGATTGCGATTGGAAGTGTTATACTGATACATTTAATATTTTACCCTATAGAAGCAGGAGAACACGATTAGATGAAAATATGATTGTTCGAAAAGAAAAATTGAGCGGTGAGCATGTTTATGATAAATTAGAGAGAATGCCCGAATTTTCAGGTGGAGAACAGGCATTGCTTCATTATTTAGCGGAGCAGACAAGTGTATATGCCTCATCACATGAACAAGAATATTTATGTGTAAGAGTAATTGTAGAAAAAGACGGAGAAGTAACACATCCTTATTTTATTTTGGATAGGAATCCTTTAGGTAAGAATCCTTTTTTTCGGAAAGCAGTATTAGAAATTATTAAAAAGATGCCCAAATGGAAACCTGGATTAAGAAATGGTAAGGCAGTACGTTCTTATTATACTATACCTATTATGTTTAAATTGAAGTAAAGTATTTAAGGTTAGTGATTTTGAAAGAGAAATATGCAGTGATTTTCAACTAGGATTTGAATATGAGGACGATGAAAGAGATTGTTTGTTCTGTGATAGTGTTATTAGGTATAGATTTATCTGTATCATCCATTACTTCCGATCTAAAAAGTTATAAAGATAATAACATTAATAGATATGTGATAAGGGATGAGCTACTGGGAAATATTTTGGATGATTATTTTGATGTAATAATAGTAGGAGAAGTGTCTGAAATAACCAAATCTGTAGTTCTAGGTAAACCGTTTGTATGCGGTTGATAAAACAAGAGGATCAGGTGAGTAGTGTTTCATATCAGCAATTGCATGATGTTGTTGTCACAGGCGTAAAAAATAGCATAAATGGTTATTTTAAATATTATGATTCCGTGACAGGTGAAGTGGGGCATTTGACAAAAAGTGAACTGGAAAATAAAACAACTCGAAATTTTTATATTTTGAACCATAAATAGAACTTAAATATGAAGAAGATTACAAAAACAAATTTTCAGGGATTGCGACAGTTATTTCCTGTATTAGGAAAAGAAGAGATGCGTCATTATATAGGTGGCACCTTTGGTGGTTACTATTATACTGGTGGTTGGAATGGTGATGGTGGCTATTATGGTTCTTCTGGTTCTAGTGGTAGTTCTTATTATTCTCAATATGATTTTGA
>NZ_KV804414.1:0-784 GCF_001811315.1 Bacteroides sp. HMSC067B03
CGTTGGCACAACTGTTTTACTGGTATGGCACAACGACTTTGATTAGTTGTCATAAGCAAAGTGAGCGCTCAAAAAATGCAAAGAGAAAGAGAGGATATTTAAATCGCAGGATTTATCTTTGGGTAATGGGCTGACAATAAAACACCTGTTTTCTATTGTCAGCCTTATTATCAGGCTTATTGTCATGACACAAATAACTGTATTACAACATTTTAACCACTAAAGTCTGACAGATGACAATAGAATGCCCTAAAACTTTTATGTAGAAGTTACTCAATCCCGCTGATTTCTATATGAAATAGGGGATCAATCCGAAGCTCCGGTTGTTTTCAGTTTGTTTCTTTCCGCACGGAAATGAACAAAATTATAAATTGAGAATTAGGCACGGATTACACGGATTTCACGGTTTTAGTGCTATGATTACGTAAAACAACCGTGTTAATCCGTGTAATCCGTGCCTAAATATATTCTTTTCCGTACCGAATTTGCCTCAAATCTGTTCGCTTTTTATTTAATTAGATAAAAATAGATAATGATAATAGCTAATATAATCAGAGGTATACCTTTTATGCCTCTTTTCATTATAAACATATTTAAAGTAAATGCTAATATTGCAGTCAAACCTATAATATTACTTTTAGGTAATCCAACTGCTACCCCATTCGCTATAGCAGTGCAAATTATAGCAGCAAAAAAACAGATATCATCTTTATCTTTAAACGGATTCTTAAAACACATAATTTAATATTTATCCGAATCAGTATTTGATTCCTTAGTTAAAAAT
>NZ_KV804415.1:0-208 GCF_001811315.1 Bacteroides sp. HMSC067B03
TCTTTCTGAGAGAAATGGGGTGATTGGTATTTTGATGTATATCAAATATTTATAAGATTGGTATAATCAATTTGCTCAACAAATAATCAGTTTTTTCTAATCATACCTCTTATTTTTTATGGTATGACTAATATTTTTCTTCTGATTTTTAGTGTTTTTTGTGTTATCTTTTGTACTTTTGCATTTACAAATCTTTCTCTCAGAAAGA
>NZ_KV804416.1:0-473 GCF_001811315.1 Bacteroides sp. HMSC067B03
GTTGTGCCAGCGTTTTGACACAACCTCTTTTTTTGCTCTCAACAGTAATTATGCACGACTTTTGCTCCCATGCTCTCACTATCCGTCTGTATCCTCCTGTTCATCGGCATTGCAGTGATGAGAGCGAATGTGGTAGCAGAGTGAGAGATAACTGTTGCCCTCACTTTGTATCATCCAGGTTTCGCAGAGCCCTTTACACCAGGGGAGTCAATCGAAGTAGTTTCATATAGGGAAACTAAAAGTTTCAAGTAATGAAACCAAGAGTTTCAAGCAGAAGAAACTGTTGTTTCAAGCGGGGAAACTAAAGTTTCAAGCCATGTGGAACTGAAGTTTCAAACGGTAAGAAACTGTTGTTTCACCGCATGAAACCGGTATTTGAACTATATCGAATGAATAACCGCTAAGAACCTGCGATCTGAACAGTGAGAGCAACAGCTTGCTCTCACTCTGCTACCACATTCGCTCTCATCACT
>NZ_KV804416.1:573-103932 GCF_001811315.1 Bacteroides sp. HMSC067B03
TCTCACTCTGCTACCACATTCGCTCTCATCACTGTAATACCGATGAACAGGAGGATACAGACGAATAGTGAGAGCATGGGAGCAAAACTCATATTAAATCTATTGGGAGAGATAAATTAGTTGAAACAGAGTTAAGTTCAACCGATTTCCTCTTCATTCGACTTCGTTTGTTCTGTTTGTAATTCTTTCAATTTTATGATTTCTATAGCATTCTGAACATATTCCCGTGTCAATACCAAACGGGCCATAACACGATCCGAGCAGGGTGATGCATCATCTACAAACTCATCAATAAGGACATTAAGGAAACAAAGTGTGCAATTAAGATCCTGTTTTGACGACTCATCAATACTTTCAATTTGTCCAAAACTGGGCCAGTTGTCTTTAAGAAAGGCAAGTTTATCGGTGGTGTTCTGCAAATCAGTCTTCATCAAGCAGGTACCGGAACAAGTAGGGTCATCCATAATTATTTGTTTTTTTATTTGTGTGTATTTCCGCACGCTTTCAAAAGAAAAGCGTGGAAACTATTACCACATTACCCCTCGCTGGCTCTGGTAGGGCCGTACTCGAATAATAAGCAATAGCTCCACACCCATGAGGCATATAACATATATATATACAACAGAGACGTGGAGAATGGTTACTTATTATCTGCGAGCTTCAAATTTACCAGATTTGCGAAACAGATAATAAATACGCTATCCCCAAAATAAAAAAGCGTAGCTCCTTTGCAGAGATACGCCACAAATATAGTTATATTTTCCGATATTGAAACTTTGGTGAGTACTATTTTGCCATCTGATTTAGTTGGAATACTGCCATATCGCTATTCGTCCCTATTCTGAAAGGAGGTCCTCACAAAGATAATCCGCTGGATAAGCAGACAGCAAGTAACTCCCAACGCATAATAGAAACCGTGATTCAGCGATGGTACAAACAACTTCGTCACATCGGCTATCAACAAAGCAAAAATCATATACAAGGTAAATACCAGCCATACCGAACCGATGTGAAACATGGATTTCGACAATAGAACAGGCATATCAATGTGACGGGTCAGCATAGCGATTACCAGCGAGAACGCTACCAGCCAGTAGATGACAGACAGCAGCACCTTCATCCCCAGTGAGAAACCGGAGAGCATCTGTAAAGCACGGATAAATATGTAGACATTGCCTCCTACATAGGCAAGTATAAATATCAGGAAAAATATCCGCATAATCGTTATAAGTTAAAATGGTTATCAAATACATTATCGCCCTTCTCCGTAGTCAGGCAGTGGAGTGTCTGCATATTTTTGTGAGGTATTTGTCAGGAATCGAAGTCTATATTTGCTAAAATAAAGATTATGCAGCAGAAACACCATGTTTCTACTACATAATAATTATAATTAGGTTTATGCGAGACATTCAGCAATACTGCTATCTATTGTTGACCGCCTGCTCCAGTTGCTTCAAAGCTTTCTCCAGCGTAGCACGTGGACAAGCGATATTCAACCGCATAAATCCTTCACCCTCTTTGCCGAAAGTCGTTCCTTCATTCAAAGCTAAATGAGCATCTTCCACAAACAGGTTGTTCAGTTCTTTCTGATTCAATCCCAGTTCGCGGCAATCCAAAAAGATAAGGTAAGATGCTTGCGGACGGATCATTCTGATGGCAGGAATATGTTCCTTCAGATAATTTTCGGTAAAGTCAATATTTGCTTTTATATAAGCTATGACCTGATCCAGCCATTCAGTACCATGACTGTACGCCGCCGCTACACTGAGATAAGCAAACAAGTGTCCTTCGCTAAACTCGCCAGCTTCCATATATACCTGAAACCGGTGACGAAGCTCGTCATTCTCGATGATTGCATAAGAGCTTGCCAGTCCGGGCATATTAAATGCCTTGCTCGGAGACATAAATACAAGTGAATTCATTCGCGCTTTCTCCGAAATCAAGGCAAAGGCAGGATGCTTGTAAGGAGGTAAAGTCAAGTCGGCATGAATCTCGTCAGAAATCACCAAGGTACCGCTTTCGTAGCAGATATCAGCAATCTGTGACAATTCCTCTTTCGTCCATACCCGTCCGCCCGGATTATGGGGATTGCTTAGAATAAGCAGTTTACATCCTTGTACATCTTTACGGAAACGGTCAAAATCAATATGATATTGTCCCTCTTTCAGCACCAGCGGACTGAATACCACTTCACGTTCATTCTTCTGCGTCACCAGGAAGAAAGGATGGTACACAGGAGGCAGCACCATCACTTTATCTCCTTTCTCCGTGAAGCAATGGATAGCAAAAGCCAGTCCACGGACAATACCGGGAGTAAACGTCAGCATTTCTTCACGAATCTCCCAGCCATGCCGTTCTTTCAGCCAGTTGACAATGGATTCCGCCCACTCTTTGCAAGCAAAGGTATACCCCAACACTTCATGATCGAGACGTTTCTTTAAAGCCTCGATAACAAAAGGAGCCGTACGAAAATCCATATCGGCCACCCACATCGGAATCAAATCATTACGTCCCCAACGTCCTTGTACGGCATCCCATTTTACGGAATCCGTACCGTTACGGTCTATTATTTCATCAAAATTATAGTTCATACTGCATAAGTTTTTATGTATCTTGAAGCAAAAGTACACAAAAACTCTGAGTTTGTATCTTAAAACTCTGTAACAGACGTTTTCTATCCTGCCGGTCTGTCAAATTTGTCTCGTTTCTGATACTCCCTTACCCCTCAATCGGAAGGTCTTAAGATTCGTTTCATGTCTTACTTTGTTATGTCAAATTTCACATCATATACCGGAGCTATGCGTATCCCTTGCGAAGATAACTCTAACTTCTTTCTGACAGATGGGTCCAGATAAATATTCACTTCCGGTGCAAAGGGAATTATCTGCAATAAATATTCCTGACTGCCCTGCCGCTTCATTCTGCCGGTGTCAAACATCATAGGACCTCCCCAATAGTAATCATCGGCTATCAATGCACCTTTATTATACAGAGCTCCGGTATCTCCCGTATAGTCTATCATCAAATAGGCATTTTTCACGGAAACAGGCAACTGAGGAACACTAACCGCATAATACAATGATGAGGGGACAGGCTTGAAATTCACAAAATACTGAGGTCCCGGACAAGACTCAGGAGTTTCTTTCAATCTGTTGTCTTCAGGATAAACCGGTTGCTGCGGAACATAAGAGTCCGGGTTCTGCTCTTTCCGGCAAGAGACCTGTAAGGGAACTGCCGGAACTTCAAAACGAATGACTTGAAATTCTCCCTGCTTACGTTTCTTCACACTGATTCCCTCCCGGACTTTCCAGCGGCTGTCCGCCGGATATATCTGCATTTCAAATTGATTCCTGTCGACATTGCGAACGGTTATTTCTTCCGAAGAAGGAATGACCTGCGAAGAAGTGATACATAAGAGATCTTCATTCCCTTTCTGTATCTTCCAGCTCCTACGGGCTTGCTCCTGAGTCAGCAGCAGAATTTTAGTCTGCCTGCCATTCACTGCCGACAACACGATCAGATGTTCTTTTTCCTGTCCGCACTTCAAGAGGTATTTATCGCCTGTATTCTTTACCGGACGACCATCCATCATCACTTTCTTCAACTGACCGGCAGAGAAAACCAGCTCTGAAGCAGTGGCCGGATGAGAAAGAAACACGTAAGTCGGCACCTTGTTTTTCAGAATATAGAGTGGCTGAACCGTTGCATAATGCAGTAAATGCCCGTTAATGTCTATATTGAAAGGCATAATCAGTTGCTCGCCGGATGCGATGTTCAGTGGCGGGAAAAGCAATTCTGTACCGCCTTGCTGCTGAATACGGATACGAATATCACTTAAATCCTTCATTTCCAGCAAACGCTGATAGTTATTGATAAAAACATAACCGCTATTTCCATGACTGCTCACGCTCATTCTCAACGTTTCATTGTCACCCGGTTTCAACGGACGTTTGTCGGGGAAAGTAGTCACTGTAGTTGCCAGGTGCGGTCCGAAATCATTCAGGAAGGCATGCAGAGTTTTCAGATCGTAATATGATTCATTCAATTGCCCCCACTCACCTATCGGTGCATTAAAATCGTAATTGATAATCGGATAGTCGTTGGGGTATTTGGTTGCTTTCGATTCTTGCAGCGTGCTGTATTTGCCTATGGGATTGGAGCCGCCATGATACATATAATATCCCATCATATTAGCTCCCGAACCTACTTTGACATAACTCTGGGCTACCACATCTTTGGCAGCGATCACAGGACGGCGATGGTAAGTGATCTGATTTCCTCCTCCCATCTCGGCTGTGCTATAAGGATATTGAAGTCCTTTGGACGTCGTATTTTCCTGCTCGCCCAGCAAATCGGCGCCCACAGCAGGATCACTAGCCCAGGAACTGAACAAGTAATTTCGTGACAAAGCCAGTTCGGTGACTTTTGAACTCCAGGGAGCTTCGGGATATCCTCCCCAGACAGGAATCAGCTCGGTCTGCTTCAAATCCGACTTAGGCCAGCCGGTAGCTGTATAATAAGGAACATCCATGCCGGATTGTATGGCTATCCGCTTCAGGTTCAGCATATGATTTAACCGCGTTCTGCTATCAAAACGATATTCGTTCTCGATCTGCAAGCCGATGACGGGACCTTCATTCTTAAAGTACATTCCTTCCGCCTGTTTGCCTATTTCATTGAAAAACCGCTCCACATGTTTCAGATAAACCGGATTATCTTTACGCACTCCTCCCTCAATGCCCATCAGCCAATCGGGAAAACCACCGTAACGAACCTCACCATGACACCACGGTCCGATTCGCAGCCACACATACATGCCATGCTGATGACATAGTTCCAGAAAATGACGCAAATCCTTATTACCTTCCCAAATATACGTATTCTCCTTTTCTTCATGATAGTTCCAGAAGACGTAAGTCGCTATGACAGTTACCCCGGATGCTTTCATTTTCAGGATGGATTCTTCCCAGTCGGCACGGGGAACACGACCGTAATGAATCTCACCCATTACAGGATACCAGGGTTGCCCGTCTTTCAGATAATACAGGTTGTTCAAAGAGAAGGAATGACCGGAAGGAGAAAGGTGAGTCCCCTGTTTCAAATGTCCTTCTATCAGTGGAGATTCCTTTGGCAAAACAACTGTATAGTCTTTTTGCGACCATACATACGTACTCATTAACAAGCTTATGCAAAGCAGTAGCAATCGGGATAATCGAAAATTCATAATACGTCATTTTTAGTTACATCACAAAGGTATGCCTAAATAACTCCCCCGAAGAGGAGAAAATGAACGGATAGCAAAACAAAATGAAAAAAGACAAAAGGAAATGGACAGCCAAGGGTACTTTTCAGACAAAAGCCCATCCTTACATATTTTCCATGTATTGTCTGGGAGTTTTTCCGTATTTCTCCACAAAGCATTTGGAGAAATAAGAAGAGTCGGAAAAGCCGACCATATACATGACTTCCGAAATCATAAACTGTTTCTTGGCAAGAAGCATCGCAGCCTTTTTCATCCGTATACCTTTTATATATTCAACTGTGGTATAGCCGGTCAGTTGTTTGACACGGCGATAAATCTGTTTTGAATGATAACCTGACAGTTCTGACAGTCTGGTTACATTCAAATCGGAGTTTGAAAGATTTTGCTCAATGACCTCCGTTATGTAAGTCAGGAACTTCTCATCCGGAGATTCTGTGATTACCGTATCTGTTTCCAAAGAAATGCCTTCCTCTTTCAGTTTACGCACTAACCGGTACTTATTACGGAGAATCCTATCGATATGCGCTACCAGCTCTTTGATATCAAAAGGCTTGGAGATAAATGCCTCGATTCCCAGTGACAACAGATTATATTCGGTCTTCTTGTCATCTTTTGCCGTCAGCATGATTACAGGGATAGTAGATGTCGTCAGGTTCGCCTTCAGTTGCTTTACCATCTCTACCCCGTTCATTACAGGCATCATAATGTCCGCAATGATCACATCGGGAGAATACTGCAGAGCCATCTCCATCCCTTTCTTGCCATTGTAGGCCAACAGGCATTCGGCATTATGCAGGCTATTCTCTCCCGAGTGATGATAATAATTCTCATCTGCCACATACAGTTTTCCTTTTTGGGAAAGCAGTTTCTCTTTATTGACTACGAAAACTCCTCCGCAATAAGCTACCAGATATAAATTACTATGATTATCGCCATTGATATAGTAAGTCCAGTTTGCATTCCGGGTATGTGTAGAATCTGCTATCTGATAATTCTCAAAGGTTTCCGTCGCATAGTCAAATCTGTTTATTCCACCATCGGTGGCAATCCATAAATCCTTGTCCCAATCTTCGTAAATATGCCGGATACGATTATGACTGATGGAATATTTACCCCGGTTCATCTTGAACCATAATGATTTGTTCTTAGCCGGATTATAATAACACAACCCATTGCTTCCTCCCCACCAATAATTATCGAGGGAATCCCTGTAGATGCAATAAATATCATTGCCTTCGTCAGACCTTACCAGACTATCCCATGAGTACGTTTCCACCATATGCGAATTGTAATACAGAGAAATGCCCGATCCTGTACCCAGCCATATATTCCCATCCCTGTCCTCAAAAATATGCCATATTATATTGTTTACCAGTGATTTCGTATTCTGAGAACTATGAACCGCATGCTCATAACGATTCAAACTTTCATCATAGATATACAATCCATTGTCCGTACCCAGCCACAACAAGCCATCAGCACTGATGTGCATATTCTTAACAGGAGTATGGGGGAACGGTGTGATGCGGGTAAACTTCCCCGACGAAATATCATATTTCCACAGTCCGTTCTCCCTGCCTATCCATACCCACCGGTTAGCGGAATCGACTTCTAATGAAAGTATTAAAGAAGATTCTTCGGAAGGCACAGACAAATATTCATAAGTATCTGCGGATTCATCATAAAGGTACAGCCCTTGATAGTTGGCAATAAGGAAGCGACTTTTGTCCAGCCTGACAATCGGATTAGTAGGCAATTGAGGTATTTTATCGACGGGCTGAAACGTATTCCGCCCGGTATCATATTTAATGAGACCGTTCAATGTGCCCAACAGAATGACCGAGTCATTCATCTGCTCAATGGCTCTTATGGACATAGTGGGAGAAGAAAGCAACTGACACGTATCTGACTTCAGATCCAGCAAATAAAGTCCTTTTTCTGTTCCCAAATAAAAATGGACATCATCTTGTTTCAGCGTACAATAAATGAAAGTTCCTTTTAAAACGTCACTGCCATCCAGCACCTTGTGTCTGCATACTTTCTGACCATCAAACATACTCAATCCGTTGGAAGTCCCCATCCATATAACGCCTTTCTCGTCCTGAAAAAAACAGTGGACAAATGCTCCTCCCTTATCGAAGTTCACAAACTCACGTGTCCTTTCTATCTGGGCATAAGAAGAGATACATAGCTGCAACAGCAAGAGGGAAACCAACATGTGTTTTATCATAATATTCAAGTATATATTCGTTTTACTCCTACAAAAATAGTACATTTGTACTCAATTCAAAAAGGAATCTATGACGAAAGCTTTATTTTTTGATATAGACGGAACGCTGGTTAGTTTCGAAACACATCGTATCCCGTCTTCTACTATTGAGGCATTAGAAGCCGCCCACGCAAAAGGGCTTAAAATATTTATCGCTACCGGACGTCCGAAAGCGATTATCAACAATCTTTCCGAATTGCAGGACCGGAACCTTATCGATGGATATATAACCATGAACGGGGCCTATTGCTTTGTCGGAGAAGAGGTGATTTACAAAAGTGCCATTCCGCAGGAAGAAGTAAAGGCAATGGCTGCTTTCTGCGAAAAGAAAGGAGTACCCTGCATCTTCGTGGAGGAACACAACATCTCTGTTTGTCAGCCGAATGAGATGGTGAAGAAGATCTTTTATGACTTCCTGCATGTCAATGTCATCCCAACGGTTTCGTTTGAAGAAGCAAGCAATAAAGAAGTAATCCAGATGACTCCTTTCATCACGGAAGAAGAAGAAAAAGAGGTGCTTCCCTCTATACCGACGTGTGAAATAGGACGCTGGTATCCGGCCTTCGCGGATGTCACAGCCAAAGGCGACACCAAACAGAAAGGCATTGACGAAATAATCCGGTATTTCGGTATCAGGCTGGAAGAAACGATGTCATTCGGCGACGGAGGAAATGATATCAGCATGCTTCGTCATGCAGCTATCGGGGTTGCCATGGGACAGGCCAAAGAGAATGTAAAAGCCGCAGCTGATTATGTGACAGCCCCCATTGATGAGGACGGCATCAGTAAGGCTATGAAACATTTCGGTATTATCTAATTTTATTTATCCGGTCGGTATCTCTGCCTATCCGTCACAAGTTTTATGAGCGTAGACATTAATAACGCAGCTTTTCAGGACGCCCTGAACCTTATCCAATATACCCGCCAGTCGGTTTTCCTGACCGGAAAAGCGGGTACAGGTAAATCTACATTCCTACGTTACGTCTGCGAACATACCAGAAAGAAACATGTTGTACTCGCACCTACCGGTATTGCCGCCATCAATGCCGGAGGGAGTACAATGCACAGTTTCTTTAAACTCCCTTTCTATCCGTTACTGCCGGATGATCCGAACTTAAGTCTTCAGAGAGGACGCATCCATGAGTTCTTCAAGTATACCAAACCGCACCGGAAGCTGTTGGAACAAATAGAACTGGTCATCATAGACGAAATCTCGATGGTACGGGCGGACATCATTGATGCTATCGACCGTATTTTACGCGTATATTCTCATAACTTACGGGAACCTTTCGGCGGAAAACAGTTATTATTGGTAGGTGATGTTTTCCAGCTGGAACCTGTAGTTAAAAACGATGAGCGGGAGATTCTGAACCGTGCCTACCCTACTCCGTACTTCTTCTCTGCAAAAGTATTCAGCCAGATCGACCTGGTATCCATCGAACTTCAGAAAGTGTACCGACAGACTGACCCCGTTTTTGTCAGCGTTCTCGACCATATCCGTACCAACACTGCCGGAGCCGCTGATCTTCAGCTGCTGAACACCCGATACGGAAGTCATATAGAGGAATCGGAAGCCGATATGTACATCACACTTGCCACCCGAAGGGATACAGTCGATTCGATCAATGAAAAGAAACTGGCTGAACTTGCGGGTGATCCGATCACTTTTGAGGGAAACATTGAAGGAGATTTCCCTGAAAGCAGTCTGCCAACCTCACAAGAACTCGTCTTAAAAACGGGTGCTCAAATCATCTTTATCAAGAATGATTTCGACCGCCGATGGGTAAACGGCACTATCGGAGTGATCGCCGGTATCGACGAGGAAGAAGAAACGATATACGTCATCACCGATGACGGCAAAGAATGTGATGTAAAACGGGAATCATGGCGTAACATCCGCTATCGCTACAACGAAAAGACGAAAGAGATTGAAGAAGAAGTCCTAGGCAGTTTCACACAATACCCTATCCGGCTGGCTTGGGCCATTACCGTTCACAAGAGTCAGGGACTGACTTTCAGCCGTGTAGTCATTGACTTCACAGGAGGGGTGTTTGCCGGCGGACAGGCGTATGTAGCCCTCAGCCGCTGTACCTCACTGGATGGTATCCAGCTCAAAAAGCCTATCCACCGGGCAGATATCTTTGTACGACCGGAGATTGTAAACTTTGCCGGACGGTTCAACGACCGGCAAGCTATTGACAAGGCACTAAAACAGGCGCAAGCGGATGTTCAATACGCTGCTGCCGCACGTGCATTCGATAAAGGGGATATGGAAGAGTGCCTGGAACAATTCTTCCGCGCCATCCACTCCCGTTATGATATAGAAAAACCTGTTCCCCGCCGTTTAATCCGCCGGAAACTTGGTATTATCAATACTTTGCAGGAACAGAACAAAAAACTGAAAGAACAAATGCGGGAACAACAGGAACGTCTGCGACAATATGCACACGAATACCTGTTGATGGGAAATGAGTGTATCACCCAAGCTCACGACGCCCGTGCCGCCATAGCCAATTACGATAAGGCGCTTAGTCTCGATCCTAACTATATAGACGCCTGGATACGAAAAGGAATCACCCTGCTCAACAGCAAGGAGTATTTTGATGCGGAAAACTGTTTCAATACGGCTGTCAGCCTCCACCCGGCAAACTTTAAAGCGGTATACAACCGTGGCAAACTCAGACTAAAACTGGAAAATACCGAAGGAGCCATAGCCGATCTGGACAAGGCAACCAGCCTGAAACCTGAACATGCCGGCGCACATGAACTTTTTGGTGACGCCCTGCTGAAAACCGGAAAAGAGGTAGAAGCCGCCATACAATGGAGAATAGCGGAAGAACTCAGAAAGAAGAAGTCATAAATAAGTACAAACATCCCTTTCGGAAAAGATACAGTTCTTTCCCCACTCAAAATGCTTCAGAAGCCTTCCGATTGTGAAAGTTGCTGAATATCACTTTACATCAAAAACTTTTTATTAACTTTGCCTTCGTATGTACGTCAAACTCTTAAAAGAAAAGCAAATGAAAAAAGGTTTGAAAATCGCAGCTATCATCGTAGGAGTAATTATCATTCTGATGCTCCTCCTTCCTTTCGCCTTCCAGGGAAAGATAGCAGGTATTGTAAAAACGGAAGGCAATAAGATGCTTAATGCACAATTTGACTTTAAGAAACTTAACATTAGCCTGTTCCGTAACTTCCCACAGGCTTCTGTCACTCTCGAAGATTTTTGGCTGAAAGGTGCAGGAGAATTCGCCAATGACACGCTTGTACAAGCCGGAGAAGTAACCGCCACCATCAATCTGTTCTCTCTTTTCGGAGACAGCGGCTATGACATTTCCAAAGTATTCATAGAAGATACCCGCCTGCATGCCATCGTTCTGCCGGACGGACGTGCCAACTGGGATATCATGAAACCCGATACAGCAGCTACACAGGAAACACCTGCCACGGAAGAAGAAGCTTCTCCTTTCAAAATTAAGCTGCAACGTTTCGTTATCAAGAACATGAATCTGATCTATGATGATCAACAAGGAAAAATGTATGCTGACATCCGTGATTTCAATGCGCTTTGTGCCGGAGATTTAGGCAGTGACCGCACGACTCTGAAATTAGAGGCTGAAACTAAATCACTGACTTATAAGATGAATGGAATTCCATTCATCGCAAATGCCAATATCTCCGCCAAAATGGATGTGGATGCCGATCTTGCCAACAACAAGTATACTTTGAAAGATAATGTTATCCGCCTCAACGCTATCCAGGCAGGTATCGACGGCTGGGTAGAACTGAAAGATCCTGCGATCGACATGGATCTGAAACTGAACACGAATGACGTAGGATTCAAAGAAATTCTTTCGTTGATTCCTGCTATCTACGCAACCGAATTCTCCAGCCTGAAAACTGACGGAACCGCCACTCTTACCGCATCGGCAAAGGGTATGCTACAAGGTGACACCGTTCCTGCCTTCAACATCGATATGCAAGTCAAGAACGCCATGTTCCGTTATCCGGCATTACCGGCAGGAGTCGACCAGATCAATGTCAGTGCCAATGTTCAGAATCCGGGTGGAAACATCGATCTGACCACTATCAAGATCAATCCGTTCAGTTTCCGTCTGGCAGGCAATCCGTTCAGTTTGATTGCAGATGTGAAAACCCCGGTCAGCGATCCTGACTTCAAGGCTGAAGCAAAGGGAGTACTCGATCTGGGAATGATCAAACAAGTATATCCACTGGGGGATATGGAACTGAATGGTACCATCAATGCCGATATGCAGATGGCCGGACGCCTTTCTTATATAGAAAAAGAGCAATATGACAATATGAAAGCATCCGGAACGATCGGCCTGACCAATATGAAACTGAAAATGCAGGATATGCCGGATGTGGATATCAAGAAATCGCTCTTTACCTTCACTCCGAAGTATCTGCAGCTAAGTGAAACAACCGTCAACATCGGCAAGAATGACATTACCGCCGACAGTCGTTTCGAAAATTATATCGGCTACGTCCTGAAAGGTACTACGCTGAAAGGAACGCTGAACATTCATTCCAATTATTTTAATCTGAATGATTTCATGACGGCTTCTGCAGACAGTACTGCAACTGCCGACGCTGCAACTACAGACTCCACTACTGTTACCGGTATCGTTGAAGTTCCTAAGAACATCGATTTCCAGATGGATGCCAACCTGAAGCAAGTATTATTTGACAAGATGACATTCAACAATATGAATGGTAAACTTGTGGTGAAAGACGGAAAAGTGGACATGAAGAATCTTTCTATGAGCACTATGGGTGGCAATGTGGTGATGAACGGTTATTATTCTACCGCCAACGCCAAGAAGCCGGAAATGAAAGCCGGGTTCAAACTGACCAACCTCAGTTTCTCACAAGCTTACAAAGAACTGGACATGGTACAACAACTGGCTCCTATCTTCGAAAGCCTGAAAGGAAACTTCTCCGGAAGTATCAACGTACTGACTGATCTGGATGCCACAATGAGTCCGGTACTGGATACCATGCAAGGAGACGGCAGCCTGTCTACCCGCGACCTCAGCCTAAGCGGCGTGAAAGCGATTGACCAGATAGCCGATGCCATCAAGCAGCCGAGTCTGAAAGAGATGAAAGTGAAGGATATGACGCTGGACTTCACCATCAAAGACGGACGAGTGGAAACCCAGCCGTTCGATATCAAGATGGGCGACTACAATCTGAATCTCTCCGGTAGCACAGGACTTGACCAGACTATCGACTATACGGGTAAAATCAAACTTCCTGCCTCTGCCGGCAATATATCTAAAATGATGACCCTCGACTTAAAGATCGGTGGTTCATTCACTTCTCCTAAGGTCAGTGTCGACACCAAGAGTATGGCAAACCAAGCTGTGGAAGCCGTAGCCAACGAAGCAATCAGTAAATTAGGAGAAAAGCTGGGACTCGACTCTGCAACCACTGCAAACAAAGATTCTATCAAACAGAAGGTTACAGAAAAGGCCGCCGAGAAAGCTCTGGAACTCTTGAAGAAAATCAAATAAAAGAAAGGAGAAGAGATTATGCTTCTGAAGCTGTATGATAAAAACAACAACCCGCAAGACCTGCAACGGGTAACCGACATCCTGAACGATGGCGGACTGATCATCTATCCTACGGATACGATGTACGCCATCGGCTGTCACGGATTGAAAGAGCGTGCCATCGAACGTATTTGCCGTATCAAGGAAATCGATCCGCGCAAAAACAATCTGTCCATCATCTGCTATGACCTGAGCAGTATCAGCGAATACGCCAAAGTAGGCAACAACGAGTTCAAGCTCATGAAGCATAATCTCCCCGGTCCGTTCACCTTTATCCTGAACGGAACCAACCGGTTGCCCAAAATCTTCCGCAACCGGAAAGAGGTAGGTATCCGCATGCCGGACAATAACATCATCCGTGAGATTGCCCGGTTATTGGATGCCCCCATCATGACGACCACGCTGCCGTATGACGAAAATGAAGACCTGGAATACATGACTGACCCTGAACTCATAGACGAGAAATTCGGAGATATGGTGGATTTAGTTATCGACGGAGGAATCGGAGGGATAGAACCCTCGACAGTAGTCAAATGTACAGAAGACGAGCCGGAAATCGTCCGACAAGGAAAAGGATGGCTGGAAGAAATCTAGCATCGGGGAACAGTTAACATATAGAAAACATATAAATTAGGCACGGATGACGCGGATTTCACGGTTTTTAGAGATTAAGTTGAGTATCTAAAACCGTGTTAATCCGCGTCATCCGTGCCTAAAATCCTCTTACTTGATCAAAGATTCGGGATCTAAGTGTGTAGCCTCAATATCTTTGAAGTAACGGTAAGTACCCACTTTCAGTTCTACAGTAGCAGCATCGTCACAAACGATGATACCTTTTTCATGCATCTGCAATGCACTGATAGTCCACATCTGTGTGATAGCACCTTCTACTGCATGATACAAAGCACGGGCTTTGTTATGTCCGTTTACAATGATCATCACTTCTTTTGCAGAAAGTACCGTACCGACTCCAACTGTCAGAGAAGTCTTTGGAACCTTATTGATGTCATTGTCGAAGAAACGGGAATTAGCAATGATAGTATCCATCGTCAATGTTTTCTGACGAGTGCGGGAAGTCAGTGAGGAACCCGGTTCGTTGAAAGCGATGTGTCCGTCAGGACCGATACCACCCATGAAAAGATCAATGCCACCGTAAGACTTAATCTTTTCCTCATAACGTGCACACTCTGCATCCAAGTCAGGAGCGTTACCATTCAGAATATTTGTATTCTCCGGTTTGATATCAATATGACCAAAGAAGTTATTCCACATAAAAGAATAGTAGCTTTCCGGATGTTCCTTCGGCAAACCAACATATTCATCCATATTGAATGTTACTACATTTTGGAAAGAAACAATTCCTTTCTTATTAAGGTCGATCAAAGCTTTATACATACCCAGAGGAGAAGATCCGGTAGGGCAGCCCAATACAAATGGTTTTTCGGGGGTTGGATTGGCAGCTTTTATTTTTGCAGCAACATAATGTGCAGCCCACTGAGATACGGACTGATAGTCCGGCTGAATAATAAGTCTCATAAGTCGATTGTTTTATAGGTTAGTCAATTAATAATTATCTCACTCATCGTTTTAACGGTCTTTCTTCAAACGGTCCGCCATCGCATGCGCTAAATTCTCGCACTGGGTATAGGTAATGTCTTTCATCGCCTGCTTCATCTCTACCGGATCGCCCACCAGTTCGAACTTGCTCTTTTCCGCAAATTCAGCCATACGCTTCACAGCAGCTCCTGCCCATGTGAAGGAACCGAAGTAGCCCAGATAACGTCCCTTAAGTTCGCGAACCAGAATCTTCGATAACAACGATTCCACTTCCGGGAAAATCTGATTGCTATATGTGGGAGAACCGATAATCAAACCCTTATAACGGAAAATATCCGCAATGATATAAGAAGGATCACTTTTACTCACATTGTGCATAACGATATTTTTGATTCCCTGTGCGGAGAGTTCTTCAGCAATAGCTTCCGCCATCTGCTCCGTATTTCCATACATGCTGCCATAGGCGATCACCACCCCCTCATCCGCATCGTAGCGGCTCAAACGGTCGTAAATTCCGATCACCTTGGCTATATTTTCTGTCCATACCGGCCCATGCGTAGAACAAATGGTAGTAATAGGCAGTCCTCCCAACTTTTGCAATGCTTTCTGTACCGGACTACCGTACTTGCCTACGATATTGGAGTAGTAACGAACCATTTCCCCCCAATACTTATCTACATTGATACGGGTATCCAGAAATCCGCCGTCCACTGTACCAAAACATCCGAATCCATCACCGGAGAAAAGGATTCCGTCTGTTTCATCGAATGTCATCATAGTCTCAGGCCAGTGCACCATTGGAGTCATATAGAAACGAAGCATATGCTTGCCTAAGGCAAGGAAATCTCCGTCTTTCACCAGATACTGCTCGCCGGTCACACCATAGAATCCTTCAATCATGCCAAAGGTCTGCTTATTACCAACAATGATAATATCCGGATAGTGCTGTTTAATCAATCGGATGGAGCCCGAGTGATCCGGTTCCATATGATTTATAATCAAATAGTTAATAGGGCGTTCACCGATTACTTGCTTGATTTTGCGCAAATAGACTTCAAAATAACAAATATCCACAGTATCCACCAACGCCACCATTTCATCATCAATCAAATAAGAGTTATACGAAACTCCATAGGGTAATGGCCACAACGCCTCAAAACGGTGTTTATTACGGTCATTCACTCCCACATAGTGGACATTTCCTTTAATTCTTGTTTTCTGTTCCATTCTTCAACTTTAATTAATTTCTGCTCACCAGCTATGATTCCCTTAAAACAGAGATTTACTCTGTGGTGAAGTTATCTTCCGCAAAAATAACTCTTTTTTCTGAATCCCTGTACTTCTTACCTTGATAAGCTCCCCTTTCTTTCATTCTTTTTTGCAAACGAGTTACAAATTCATAATTCTTCAACCCCCAGTCCGGAGCAATCAGTAATTCCTTGGGAGACTGCGAGACAAAACGTTCCAGCACCAGATCCGGATGAAGATGCTCTACATAATCAATTACCAGGTCAATATATTCGTCTACTTCCCTAAACAGATGAAAGCCTGTCGGGTTTTCTTCGTATTCATGCGCCATACGAGTACCACGGATTAACTGTAACTGATGAATTTTGAGAGTAGACAGAGGAAGTTCGGAAAGCATTCCTGCCTGCGCCACCATTGTGTCATGTGTTTCTCCAGGAAGACCAAGAATGATGTGTCCGCCTGTCAATATACCACAGGCAGCAGTACGCTGAACCGCTTCTACTGTATCCGCATAAGTATGTCCGCGATTGATGCGCCGCAAAGTCTCATCACTCGCACTCTCTATGCCATATTCCACCATCAGAAAAGTATGCTTATTGAGTTCTTCCAAATAACGGAGCAGGTCTTCCGGCATACAATCCGGACGTGTACCGATCACCAGTCCTACTACCCCATCCACCTGCAATGCTTCCTCGTATTTACGCTTTAATCCCTCTAATTCCGCATAAGTATTGGTATATGCCTGGAAGTATGCCAGGTATTTCATTTCCGGATATTTATGGGCAAAGAAACACTTCCCTTCCTCCAGTTGGGTAGCGACTGACTTTTCCGTCCGACAGTAGTCCGGATTGAAAGTCTGGTTATTGCAATAAGTGCAACCTCCCCATCCTTTTGTTCCATCCCGATTAGGACAAGTAAAGCCGGCATTTAATGATATTTTCTGCACTTTGTAAGGAAAATACTTTCGCAGAAAGGTCGGAAAATCATTATATTGTATTTGATGAGACATATCTATTTAATTCATTTGTTATTTGTGTGGCAAACATAAGAAAAAACAGCGAGTTACAGAAAGATGCCCCAAAATATCTTCAATATATTAAAAAAAACATAAAGTGCATAAGATAAATTAATATTTATTGCGAAAGCAGAAAGTATTTAGTTAGTTTTGTGTGATTTTAAGCATTGACGGGAGGATACTTGTGAAAGTCTTGTGCAATTATTCCCCAATTATGATTTCATCTCACCATACCCCATGCGACTCTCGTCAATAAACTATCCTCTTTATGTTCTAAAAACAGAATGTAAAGAGGATTTTTAGCATAAGTAAGCCGGAAGGATACCTAGAAAGAGGAAAAAATAGGCAAACTTTCGTATTATCTGTTCAATGTACCGCCCGGAGTTCTTGTTTTCCATCCTTTTGCTTATTTTTGTTCGAACAAAAACACCAATATTATGAAACACATATTGTTCCTCCTTATTTCTCTTCTCAATTATTGCATACTAGTAGCCCAACCTACCTATCAAATCAAACATTATTCCGTTAATGATGGAATGTCACAAGGAATAGTCCAGACTATTATACAAGATAAAAAAGGATTTTTATGGTTCGGAACCTGGAACGGTCTGAACAAATTTGACGGGTATACATTCAAAAACTATAAAACATCCTATAAAGATGCTTATATTCTAAATACCAATCGAATCAGCCAGATAGCGGAGACTAAATATGGAGATATCTGGTGTCAAGTCTATGACGGACGTGTGTATATGTTCGATAACCAAACGGAGAAGTTTATCGATGTCCTGAGCTCTGTGGCAGAATCCATGATAGTGAACAATTATGCCGACCATATTTATACTCTCTCAAAAGGTGTTTCCTGGATCACATTTCAAAATGAATGTGTCGCCGTCCGTATTGACGATCAACTTTGCAAACAGGGGAAAGGAATTACTTTATACAGTGCTTTTAAACAAAACCTAAAAGGAGACAAAATCTATACAGTTTTTGAAGATTCCGAAGGTGATGAATGGATACTGACCAACAAAGGTATTTCTATTGTAGGGAAAAAGCAGGTAGACAGCGATTTCCCGTTTCAATATATCAAAGAAGCGGATGGAATTATTTATTTAGTTTCCCAATCGGACAAATTGGCCTCTTACAATTTTAAGAGCAGACAATTCAAATTCATAGAGATTCCTTATCATGTTTCGATGATTAACGAAGTCAAGAAATTTGACTCCAATACACTTTTGCTGGCTACAGACAACGGACTGATTATTTATAAGATAAAAGAAAAAAAATTCCAGTTAATTGATATACGCACATCAACACAACCTTCCAGCGTCGTACAGTCTGTTTATCAAGACCATTACAAGGAACTATGGATATTCCCCAAAACGACAGGAGTAATCCGTTATAATCCATCTACCGAGGAAATGCAGCATTTGTTCACACCAGCCAACGAAGTGATCAGATATGAACGGAAAAACAAGAATGTGATCTTTGAAGATCAGCAACACACGTTGTGGATTCTCCCTCCGGAAGGGAATCTGTCTTATTATGACCGTGAAAAGAAAGAACTGAAACCCATGCTGAAGGACAGCAACAATCCGAAGTCTGTTTTCAGTCCGCTCGTCCGTTTTTATACATTAGACAATCAGGGTAATTGCTGGCTGACCAGTGCACGCGGCATTTACAAATTGTCTTTCTTCCCGCATACTTATAATCTGGTGCATATTGACGATGGATTTGAGACCCGTGCTTTTTTATGCGACAGTGAAAAGAGGGTGTGGGTTTCTTCGAAGGCACAGGTCATCAGAGTGTACCAACCGGACGGACAGTTGGGAGGCTATCTGACACCACAAGGAAAAATAAGCAAAGACAAGCATAGCTTTACAAGTGTATATTGCTTTCTTGAAGACCATGAAGGCAATATCTGGATAGGAACAAAAGAAAACGGCATTTATCTGTTAAAGAAAAAGTCGCCGGATTCCTATTCCGTACAACAATTCACTCATCAACCGAATATGCCATACAGTTTGAGCGGCAACAGTGTATATTCCATTTTTCAAGATAGCCATAAACGTATCTGGATAGGCTGCTACGGTGGAGGAATCAATCTACTGACCTGCAACAAGAACGGAAAGACAGAATTTATACACAGCGATAATGAGTTGAAAAATTACCCGACCGGCTACGCTTCAAAAGTCCGCCACATATCCGAAGCACCGGGCGGTGTGCTGTTGATAGGAACAACCAACGGACTACTGACTTTCTCCAATCAATTTGAGAGACCGGAAGAAATCAAGTTTTATCGTAATTGTTGCGAGTCAGGAATAAGTACCAGCCTGAGCGGAAACGATGTGATGCATACGTACACTGACAAGCAAAAACGAACCTACATAGCCAGCTTTACAGGAGGTATCAGCCAAATCGTGTCCAAGAATCTACTCAGCAATAAGATTGAGTTCAAGACATATACAACCGATGATGGCCTTGCTTCAGACTTGGTACAGGCCATACAAGAAGACCAACAAGGTAACTTATGGATCCTTTCCGAAAATGCAATTTCCAAGTTCGACACACAAAGAGAGGCTTTTGAAAATTATGGACTGAACTCTCTACACCAGGAATTCAGTTTTTCAGAAGCAGCTCCAGTGATCAACGCACGAAATCAAATTGTATTCGGTACAGATAAAGGCTTCATTGAAATTTCTCCCAAAGAAATGCAGAAAAGTACCTATGTTCCCCCTATCGTCTTCACCGGGTTGAAAGTGCAAGGTCAATCTTCTGTCATCGCCATTGACGATCTGGAAGAATTACGCCTTAAACCTTCCCAGCGGAATGTTACTTTCCAGTTTGCAGCACTTGATTATGTCGATTCTAAAGAAATCCGCTACGCATATCGATTGAAAGGATTGGAAGAAGAATGGCATGACGGGGACAAAAACCGCTCTGCCAGCTACATCAACCTGCCGAATGGCAATTATAAACTGCAAATCAAATCTACCAACAGTGATGGCGTATGGATGAACAATATCCGCACTTTATCTATCAACGTACTGCCTACTTTCTGGGAAACGGGCTGGGCATGGCTTCTTTACCTTATTCTCTTTATTCTCTTTACAGGTACTATCGTATATGTACTCTTTTACATTTATCGTTTACGCCATCAAGTAGATATCGAGCAACAATTATCCAATATCAAGCTCCGTTTCTTTACCGACATATCTCACGAGCTTCGGACACCACTGACCCTGATCAGCAGTCCGGTCAATGAAGTACTGGAAAATGAAGATTTATCCGCCACAGCCCGTGAACATCTGGCTGTGGTACAAAAGAACGCCGAACGTATGTTACGTCTCATGAATCAGATTCTGGACTTCCGCAAAATACAGAATCAGAAGATGAAAGTGCTTGTGGAGAAGACAGACCTGATTCCACTTCTTGAAAAAGTAATGATCAACTTCCGCTTGATTGCAGAAGAAAAGAAGATTAATTTCCGGTTAGAGAGCGAACTTAAGTCAATATATGCATGGGTAGACCGTGATAAGTTCGAAAAGATATTCTTTAATCTGATATCCAACGCATTCAAATATACACCAGCTGAAAAGGCGATTATAATAGAAGTGACAAAACGGATGGATAAAGTGACGATCTCTGTTGTGGATGAGGGCATCGGGATTGAACCAACTAAACTACGTAATTTGTTTCAACGCTTTGAAACACTAGCCCAACAAAATATGCTCCAACCGTCTTCCGGCATCGGTCTGTCATTGGTAAAAGAAATGGTCGATATGCATCATGGTACAATCAAAGTAACAAGCGAACCGGAAGCAGGAAGCCGTTTCGTGGTAACTCTGCCTCTCCAAAAAGAAGTCTTCGAACAAGATAGTCAAGTGGAATTTATTCTGAATGACAGCCAAAGTCCGGCTACTCGTCCGGACAGTTGCCTCCAGACTGAGAAAAGACCAGAAGCGGAAGACAAAGAAGATATGGTAAATAATACGGTTCCGGATACGTTTACTATATTGGTGGTTGAGGACAACGAGGAACTAAAAGTTTTCTTAAAGAACATCTTATCTGAGAATTACACTGTTATCACCGCTCCGAACGGAAAAAAAGGATTGCAACACGCAGTTGATAATATACCCGATCTTATCATCAGTGACGTAATGATGCCGGTTATGGACGGTCTCGAGATGATTCGGCAAATCAAAGAAAACAACAACATCTGCCACATTCCCATTATTGTATTATCGGCAAAAGCCTCTTTGGATGACCGGATTGCCGGACTGGAGCAAGGTGTAGATGACTATATCACGAAACCTTTCAGCGCTACATATCTGAAAACACGTATCGCTTCACTGCTCCGCCAACGCAAATCCTTGCAGGAAATCTATATGGCCAAACTGACGGAAGGAAAAAAAATAGGTGTCGCAGAAGCTCTTACCCCGTCGCAACCGCAGATTACTCCTTATGACGAGCAATTCATGCAAAAGGTAATGGAGTTCATAGAAGAACAGATGGATAATGCCGAACTGACCATCGACGAATTTGCAGAGCATCTGATGCTTAGCCGTACCATCTTCTACCGAAAACTAAAGTCCATCATCGGCCTGACTCCTGTAGATTTCATACGTGAAGTACGCATCAAACGTGCAGCACAGCTAATAGACAGCGGGGAATATAATTTCTCACAGGTAGCCTATATGACCGGTTTCAATGACCCGAAGTATTTCAGTAAATGCTTCAAGAAGATAGTAGGTATTACGCCTTCCGAATATAAAGAAAAGAAATAAAAGAAGAAAGGCTTTCCGCAAAGTCCATATAAGAACAATTTCGGACTCTACAAGAATGAACTGAATTGTACGGTTATAAACTAATGTGCTATTACGGCACATTAGCCGACCATATGTATTCATTAATCATCATAATCAGTTGTTTTCTTTCGTCTCACTCAGGTGAGACGAAAGAAAACAACCAAAACCATAGAAGATTTTGACTAGCAGAATACGTATTTATCACTAATTTCCAACAAATTAGTAACAGTTCCGAATCTATTTGTTCCACTAATTTCCGGAAAGTAGCATCTTTCCAGAATCCTTTTTATATTCTTTTCCGTTAATAATGACACCTGTAGCATTTTCTATCTGTATGGCCGGAATCTCGGAATCCTCCACTTTGATATTCTCCATATTTACCTGAGAAGCCTGATTGATTACAATACCTTTCTTGGCATTAGTTACAGTCATGTTCTTGATAAGGATATTCTTTAGAGGCATTTCCGGCAGTCCGTTGAAATAGACTGCCCGGCCCGCACCTCTGCAAAGAACATTTGAAATATAAATATTCCTGAAAACAGGAGTTTCCTCATTTACATCCGGTATCGGAGTTTCCGGAGAGCCATTGACAGCATAATACAAATCCATCGTCAGAGCATCATTGGGAATATCAATCATATTGATATTATCTATGAAAATATTCTCCACTACGCCACCACGTCCGCGTGTACTCTTAAACCGCAGACCTACATCTGTGCCCACGAAAGAACAGCCCGATACATATACATTCCGAACACCACCGGACATTTCGCTGCCGATTACGAATCCGCCATGCCCATGCAAAACTGTATTATTCTTAATAATCACGTTTTCACAAGGTTCCCCCCGCCTGCGTCCATCCTCATCTTTACCCGATTTCAGACAGATAGCATCATCCCCCGCATCAAAGAAACAATTAGTGACCAGTACATTTTTACACGACTCCACATCCAACGCATCGCCATTTTGCGAATACCAGGGATTGAATACCTTCACATCGTTCAAAGTCAAAGATTCGCAGGACAAAGGATGGATACACCAGCCCGGTGAGTTCTTGAAAGTCACCCCTTCCAGCAGAATCCGTTTACTTTTTACTATACTCAGCATAACAGGACGCAACCAGCTTTTCATGTAAATCCACTCTTCATCGGTTATTTCTTTCTGTCCGCTATTTTGTCCGGTCATAAGTACAGAGGCTTTCAAAGCACCCGCATCAGGATACCATACCTTTCCATTCTCATCCACTTTACCACCCGAACTCACCAGATTTTTCCATTGCCGTTCCGTCATCTTATCTTTCTTGACCGGACGCCATCTATCTCCTGCCCCGTCGAAAACACCACTGCCGGTGATGGCTATATTCTCAGCATTCATTGCCGAAATCGGCGATTGGCAACGCTTGGTGTCCAGCCCTTCGAAAGAAGCTTCGATGATGGGATATAGAGATGTATCGCTGCTAAATACAATAAGAGCATTCTTCTCAGTATATAGATTAACGTTACTCAAAAGTACAACGGGCCCCGTCAACCATAACCCTTCGGGTATGATAACTTTCCCTCCTCCTTTGGAGCTTACCGTTTTGATTGCATTGTTTATCGCCTCTGTATTCAAGGTAACACCATCACTGAGTGCGCCGAAATCACGGATATTAACCTCATAATCGGGAAAGGAAGGTTTGCTCACTTCAGGCATCGAAAACGGAAGATTCTTGTACACATCTTCTTTCTCTTTAGTTCCATTTCCCGGATTCGAATAAGCCAGGCATGATATAAACATCAATATACCTGTCATCATAACTCTCAAATCCTTTTTCAAAAGTGTATTCATCTTTTTAAAATTTATATTAT
The DNA here is from genome assembly GCF_001811315.1 of Bacteroides sp. HMSC067B03. Classification (NCBI taxonomy): domain Bacteria; kingdom Pseudomonadati; phylum Bacteroidota; class Bacteroidia; order Bacteroidales; family Bacteroidaceae; genus Bacteroides; species Bacteroides sp. HMSC067B03. The sequence goes on from NZ_KV804416.1 coordinate 24,157, forward strand.
CGACAAAAATAATGGAAGTACACTACCATTAAGTTCAAATATTGATAGATAAGGAGTAAAAAATAGTCGTTCGTCATTCATTTGCTAATAATACGCATCCGAAGAATTGTCCATAAAAAAGCCATAGCAGAAAATATTATGAATATTCCCTTACTATGGCCTTTTATTTAATCCTGAAAACGCCTTTAATCTATGGTTAGAGTTTCATCATCTTGCCAATCTATAGTTCCGGCAGCACCGTTCTGGTCTGTCCAACCTTTGGTTTGTCCGAGCCAGGAGTTATTGTCCAGAATATCCTTCGATAGCCCCATCATATAATAATTAGATCTCCAGCCCATCTTAATCCATTCATTATTGTTATTCTTATCCGGTTGCGCATTGGGCTCCCCATACTGGAAGTTAGCTTCCCAAAAATCGGCAACCTTTTTAAGTTGGTCCTGAAAATCGACTGACTCAGGGTCAGCAAAAATAGTCTTACGAAGATCTGCCAATACATCTTTGCTGCCAGGTGTATATCCATCTTTTACATCTACATATTTAGCTGTACGATATTTCTCAGTCAACGGAGTTACGCCCAAGAAAGAACAAGTATTTGTAGTGCTTAACTGCATATTTTCCCCTTGTCCTCCATCATAAAGCATCCAACGCCAAATATCCCAGTACCGTTTTCCTTCAAAAGCCAACTCAACCTGACGTTCGCGTAAACAAGCAGCGAGTGCTGAAGCACGATCTGTCACATAAGTATCCAATCCATAGTTGTTATCTGACGGAATACCGACACGGGCACGCAATTTTCCAATTGTTTGTTTACATAAGTCTATCTGATTGGTCGCCGCATAACATTCGGCCAGATTCAACTGTAATTCCGCGTAACGAAAATCATAAATATGTACACCTGAAGCTTCATAGTTATTATCCGAAGCCGTATTGAGCCCACTCATCTTACGTACACACACCGGACTAGTTATATTTACGCCTTCACTATATGCAAATCCACTAGTGGTTGATTCTGAAGTTCTCCAACGATAAGCCCAAACGGTATCATTAGTCAACGCTTTATGTCCCCACTTTAAACCACTGAATGCAAATGTCTGGTAAAAACGTGGATCACGATATTCCATGAAACGTAAACTTCCATCTACCACTCTGTGACTAGCATCAGGAAGGGTTCCATCAGCCATCGGGAATACATCTATTAATTCAATAGGTACACCTTTTCCACCGCTACCTCCCTGAGAAGTCAGTCGAATAGACTTTTCCCAACGATTGTTTTTGTAACCCAACGAAGAATTACTTTCCTTTGCCAATAATCTGACAACTAACGTCTCTCTATTGGAATGTTCGTTATCATCATCAGCAAGTATCTTGCCCCAAGTTACAGCATCAGTCACACCGTTCAAGCCACTGGCAGTAATGCCCGACATAGCGTCTTGAGTGGCTTTCAATGCTTGTTGCCAACGGATATTACCAGCATCATTCCAATTTTTATTAAAAATAGGGCTGGCATAGAATAGCAAGACACGACTTTTATAAGCTAATGCACCACCCCGTGTCAACCGACCGTAGTCGTTTGTCCCCCATTCGTCCGGCAATAAAGTAGACGCCTCGGTCAAATCTTTCACTATCTGATCTATACACTGAGTTACAGAAGCTCTTGGTAGTCCTGCATCGGTCGCTTCCGCATTCAACACGGTTGTCACAATAGGTACACAACCATACATACGAACCAAATCGAACAATTGCATGGCACGCAAAAAGAGTGCCTGACCTTTGGCTTGATCTTTAGTCTCCTGCGAAACGGAGGAAGCATTTATATCACGAAGTAAAACATTACAATTACGAATGCGTGTATAGGCATTATTGGTAATGCTTGAACCTAATGCCTTTCCAAAATAACCGGCAAACAACGGATCATAACTTTTACCACTGGAAGCATCAGTCTGTGTCTTTATATCATCAATTGTCGAATATTGGGTACTCGGGTCAATCCGGCTGGTAGAAGTAATACCCCACATCTCATCTGTAAACTCATTGAAGTCCTGCGCATAAGCTGTATGCAATCCCAAGTACTGAGATGCCGGAGAAGTGTAATTCTCAAAGCAATTCTGATAAAGCCCTGCCAAATACCAGGTAATTTTGGTTTCGGAATCAAAATCATCATAAGCTCCATAATTATTCATATCCAAAAAGGAATCATTACATCCGGACATGAACATTCCCAGAGCTAAAGTTCCCGCATATAATAAGTTTTTCTTTTTCATCATTGATACAGTTTTTAAAATGTAACATTAACACCTAATGACCATGTTCTCAAAGTAGGATATTCTGTAGAAGAAGAATCATACATATTACGATAATGATCAGGGTAAGGGTTGTATAAATCCCATAAATTATTACCTGTCAGATTCACACGGACAGCCGACATCTTCAACGGAGCAATCCATTTCTTAGGGAACGAGTAGCTGACAGACAAATTACGTATATAGCAGCGGAACGTACTGATCATCCAGAAATCTGAATTGGCAATAGCTGAACTGGAGATCAAAGATTCTGCTCCTAAATTGGGATACTTGCCATACGGATTGTTTACCTCATCAAACATATCTCCCCAAAAGGAATCCGGTGCCCATATCATCGTACTCTTGTTACCCCCCATAGAAGCACGGTCAATAAAGCGTACACCACCCCATGAAGTTGCAATGTTGGCACTTATAGAAAGTCCTTTCCAACTAGCACCCAATCTAGTCGAAATATTATAGGTTTTGTTTTTCTCACATAATTTCCCATAATCCTGTTCAAGAACAATCTGTCCGTTAGGACCCTGCTGTACGCCATTCACCATTTCACCTCCTAAGTCCTGGTAAGCGACCATGCCCGGACGCAAATCATCCTTGCAGGTTTTATCAAGATACTTAGTTTGTCCTCCTTCAGGTGTCCATGATTCCAGATAATACCAATAATTATTGATATCTTCTTGTGTACGCAAAATACCATCACCCATCGAAGTACCTTTCCATACTTTAAATCCCCATACAGGCAGATAAGTAGACATTCCTTCCTCCCAACTTGAGCTGCAAGGATATTTATTATAGCGTAAACCGGGAACCCATTCTTTCACTTTACTACCACTTAAACCAAAATCCATACCAATATTGTAGTTTACTTTTCCGATTTTATCACGCCAAGTCAAAGAAAGTTCACCACCATATGTATCAACACGACCAAAATTCTCTTCCGCATACGAACCACCGGCATAAATAGGTATTCCTGGTTGGCTTGCCATAAACTGATTCAGAATGTTATCATTAATGTCATAGTAAAAATCGAATACAGCACTTAAACGACCATCAAAGAAACGAGTGTCAAAACCAAGATTGAACTTATCGGAAACATCCCATTTCACATTACGATTAGGAGATGCCTGTGGTATGAGGCTGGTACCCGGTTTACCACTCTCAGCTCCGAACTGCATACCTTTCAGATCCATCTTATATTGTTCTTTCCATTTCCACATCTTGATATTATCGCGTCCCGTACGTCCCCAGGATGCGCGTATCTTCAGAAACTCGAACCAAGGAAGTGAACGTTTGAACCATCCTTCTTCGGAAAGAATCCAACCGGCAGAAATACCGGGAAAAAATCCCCAATAGTTTTCAGGAGCAAACTTCGTAGAAGCATCCGAACGGAAAATAAACTGTAACATATAACGGTCGGCATACGAATAGGCGATACGTCCCAGATAAGAAAGAGAACCTGATTCTCCTTTCAATGTTACTGTATTATCAGAAGTCAATGCAGATTTGCCATCTGTTCCTACGATAGAAGGTCCCCCTACCCCCAAATAAGTATCAGAAATATCGTGCGCCAGATCAGCATATTCAATATCACGGGAATCATAGAATGATTCGTAACGTTCAATAGACGCCATTGCCGAAATGCTATGTAATCCAAACGTACGGTCATAATTTACATAAAAGTTCATTTGCCGTCTGTCCGATTGTTTATCTTTGAATGATAAGGTACTGTTTTTATCGAAAACCGATTGTTTAAAAGAACTGTTCGGAATGGTATATACCAAATGTTGATTAGCAGGCATTCTGCCACCTACATAAGCTAATTCATACGGAAAACTGGCTTGTTCTGTAGCTTCGCTTGAATGTGAAGATGAATATGTGGCGCGGAGTGACAGTCCCTTCACAAATGGAACCTCATAAGTCAATGAAATATCAGCATTCCAGCTATTGGTCCTGTTCTTACTGAATGAGCCACTGTTGCTCAATGCGAAATAATTCCAGGAAGTAACATAGTCACGATTAAAGTTCGGACTAGTATAAGTATTCTCTATCGGTCCCAGCCAATATTCCTGATCGACCCCGTTCTCATCCGGCAACATCACACTCCAAGGCATATGATTCGGCATATGATGCAAGGCACTATAGTCCGATTTTTCTGTACTTCCACTCATTCCGTACAGTTTAAAACGCGCTCCTTTTGTATATATCTGGTCAGACTTTCCTTCATTACCGGCAACAGTGGCAGACAATTTGATGTCATTCGTCAAACGCACATCAACACCGGCACGATAAGTATAACGCTTGTAGCTTTGTTCCCCCAGATTCGCTCCTTGGTCATAATAAGTAGCACCTGCATAATAAGTAGCACGTTCACTGCCACCATTAACGTTCAGTGTGTGTGTCTGTTGAAAAGCGGACGACCAACCGGCCTTATCCAGCCAGTCATAATTCAGGTTATCCATTTCAGCCAATTCCATATCACTGTAAAGTACATCCAAATCGTCATATCCACTCGCCTTGTTGGAACCGATTGCCAAAGCATTATAGAAACGTCCGTAATCAGAACCTTTCAACACCTTAGAGTGGCTGACTGCGTCATTTACCGCAAATTTCCCGGAATAAGAAATAACTGGTATTCCCTTTTTACCTCTTTTGGTTTTTACCAGAATTGCACCATTGGCAGCACGCGAACCATAAATTGCCGCACTCGCATCACGTAAGACGGTAATGCTCTCCACTTCCGAAGGATCAAGCATATTGAATTGTTCCATGCTCGGCTGCCCATTAGTACCCAGCTGAATGACGTCATCGATAATAATCAGAGGAGTCGAGTTACCACCGTCTTTGGAAATACCGGTAAAAGTACGATTCTGACGAATATAAACTTCATTAGCATTCGTACCCGGACGACTGGAACCCAATTCTACTGTTAAACCGTTAACCATTCCTTGCAATGCTTCCGAAAGATTGGATACAGGAAGGTCTTCCAACTCTTCAGCAGAAATGGTCGAAACAGAACCGGTTATATTCTTCTGTTTCATACTACCATAACCAACCACAACCACTTCATCCAGTTTTTGGTTATCCTCCTGAAGAACTATATTTAATGTATTACTTTTAGGAACAAAAGTTTGCTTAATATAGCCTATATAAGAAACTACAACCTTTTTCCCTTCAGGAACATCCAGAGAGAAATGACCGTCAATATCAGTGATAGTACCCGTCGGAGAATCTTGCAACCTTATAGTGGCACCAATAATCGGTTGACCACTTTCATCCAATATCTGCCCCGTTACTTTCCGGGGTTGTGCGTTAACAGATAATGCAAATGCGATGAAGCATAACAGCATACCTATCTTTTTAACGGATGAAGAACTTATGTACTTCATAAATATAACGTATTTATACATATTATTTCCTTTATTAAATGCGCAGTTCATCTTCTCCATTCGGGAGCTCCCACGCTAGAACAACCTTCAAATAATTCATTCAGTTTAAAATTGTTATTAGCCGGATCGGTAAACAAACCAGTTGTCGACATTTTAGAATCACTCAGCCCAAGACTGCCCTTAGTTGATGAATGATCACTTGTCTGAAAACTGTTAACCGGACTAAAGCGATAACTTCCCGTATAGTCATCCTGACCACCAGAACCCAGTTCATTAAACTTCGGAATATTATTGTCTATTTTCATAGAGCCACCAAAAACGCAATTCTCTATTTTAATGGGAATATTTGCAGCTACTCGGAATAAAAATGCATTTTCCATAGGGGCATAGCAGAATGTCGTGTTCGTAATTGATATATTTTTACCACTATCCGTATTACGCAAATCGGCAATAGCACAAATATTAGTTATGGTACATCCATCAAAAGAAACATCATTTACATAATTTCCTTTTTTTCCATCTGTAGAAACAATACCTTGATTACCTATTGCATTGATTGTACATTCTTTAAATAAAATTGCTTCAACACTTCCGCCTGCTTGTTTCGAACGAACAATAGCACGGAAATTCTCGATATAACAATTGGTAAAATCGACCGTATTGATCAAGAAGACTTTAGATTCCGGACAGATCACCTGTTTGCCGCTCAAACTATTGTTAGTCATTTCCGACAAAGGTTTTGCAGCCTTTAGATTGATGCGTTTGAACGTTATCTTATCTATCATACCATCTTCTACCACACGAAAAGCATTATCAAAGCTAAAAGTAGGATACTCCTCCAATGTTTGCGGAGTTACAAAATTAACAGAATGAGCAAATTCAATAATCGATTCACCACTATTCAACACATATGTTTTTCCTGCCGGAAGAATAAAAGTGGTGCCTTCTGCTATAGAATTCCAATCGAGACTGTTGAAATAATTCGGGTCAAACGGTTCGTTACGCAAGTCTACACGATTTGCCGTTCCATAATCCGCATCCAAATTCTCTGTAGTTTCTGTTGTTACTTCGATACGTGCCTGATAAGTTTCAGAGGTCTGCTCAGCCCCTGAATACAGACTGACACGATAAGATGTTTCAGGAGTCAGATCACCTATAATTTTCGAACCAGCCATGTACTCTTCCGAAGAAACCTGATATACCTTCATTTCCTGTGAATCGTCTTCTGCTCCGACCGGAACTGCGGTCAAAGCCGTAATAACAACCGTATCATTGGGGGACCATGAGATAAGAGCCTGCGTATCAATCGTACGAGTTTCCTTCAACTCAATAGACAAAGGACGATAAAGAATCCCTGTCACCTCCGTCTCCCAATAACCGGACAATCTTCCATTACCTATACATTTTACCTTAAATTTGTAATTTTCTTCCCAATCCAAAACAATAACACAGGAAGATTGGTCAGTTGATACTGTTTCTGTTTTATAGAGCTCTTCCTCCTTATTGGTCACCTTATATACTTCGACGACATATTCAGTCGCCCCTTCTACACTCTTCCAACTAATATAGGCTTTGTTTTGTACGACCTCCATCGTTGCCACAGGCCGTAATAGAACTTTAGCACCTGAATCGTCATTGTCCGAACAGCCTGTCACCAGAAACAAGAAGCTACTCAACAGGAGGCCTACCATCATTAATTTCATTAAATTCATAGTATTTAATTTTAATATTAACATTTCATTGATCTTACTTCTTGAAGTTGTATGAGATGCTTTCATTCACCAAACTATTGATATATACTTCTAAAGCAGTATACCCAATATCCGTAGTTTTGTTGCGATCTTCCGAATTAGTCGGATCCAATCCTACTTTCTTTTCCCAAGCATCATCCATACCATCTTTATCTGCATCTGTAATAACTCCGGATGTATTATATGTCAACCCTTCAAATCCTTCTGCTTCTTCCGGACTATTGATTATCCCAGGAAGAGGCCCACTTTTATCATCACCGGCTCCCGTATAGGTGCAACTTCCCCCCTTCACGTCTTTAATGATACGTGCATCCACTTTATCCCGTGGAAAGGCACCAGCGCCATTATCACCGATTACCGACTGGAAAGCCTTTTCGGCAGATTCGTAATTCTCAGACAAGGTATATGCTTCCCAATCAAACCAATATTGTTCGTAATTATCTTTACCAGAAGATACAATAAAAGAAGAAGCTTTCATTTCATCAAGACTATAAGGGTAGTTACCATCTGTATATATACCCTTCCAGTTGTCAGAAGTGAGATCAGAATTCCCTTCCATTACATTTCCATCAAAAAACCACTTGGATGCAGCACGCAAAGGAGCCTTTTCCGGATCACGTGCACTTGATTGACGGAAGAATTTCGGTTCCTTCACACGAGCCGTTGTAGCAGGTCCCGGTTTATAGTAGTTATTCACAAAGTTACATGACCATCCATGATGTTCCGAATCTTGTGACTCGTCCATTCCTCCATAAGTAGCCATTTGGCTCCCCCAATTATAGTTCACATTATTAATATATTCCATATATACATTGATATCCTGTCCGGGGTCTTTGCCTCTCGCGCCATTCATCAATGGAGTACGGCTATTACAATGAGCAAACAAATTATGGTGGTAAGTAGAAGAGGTACCACCCCATGCACCGCCATAGCCACGGGAACCTTTCTTATTTACAGAATAATAAAGTCCTTCACTGGAGATGCACCATTGTACTGTAGAAAAATGGGTATCAATAAAATCCGTGTTTTCTTCACTTGCCCAACTAAATGAACAATGGTCAATGATAAAGTTATTAGCATTTTCCACACGGAGGCATGCAGCATTATGATCTTTTCCACTCGCATCCTTATCCCCTACACGGAAACGCACATGGCGAATAATAAAATTTTCAGAACCTCCAAAATTCACTTCATTCTTTATCACACAAATTCCACCTCCCGGAGCAGTCTGTCCGGCTATTGTGAAATTCTTTGCTTTACAACGTATCTCCGACTTCAATTCTATTTTACCGGAAACGGTAAAAACAATCGTAGTAGCCTCATTCTCTGAACATTGTTTCAATGCCCACCGAAAAGATCCTTCGCCATCATCATTGGTGTTTGTTACTTTAACTACGACTCCGTTACGACCCCCTGTCGCATTTTTCCCAAAGCCTTCGGCAGTAGGAAAAGCTTTCAATACTTCCGGTGCTTTCGCGTAAGGGCCCAAGTCCATATTAGTGAATCCTTTGACATCAGTACATGCTCCTAAAATCGTAGTACAACCTACAAAAAACAGACACTTAGTAAAATAATACATAACACCTTCATGCTGTGTTTTCCATTTTTCAATTAATGCATAATTTCTCATCCATCTTAATTTAAAGTTAATACATCTTACTATATACTTTTCACAAAACATCTGTTAGGCACAAATCAGAGTTGAATGTTACTCACTTTTTCACCTATTAACAGAAAGGTTTTACGCAAAGTAAGTTATATCAAATACAAAGAGAGGGGACTTTTTGAGCATTTAGGTGCACTATTTTATCACAGAAATATCATGTACAAGATTTTAGGATTAAAATACCAAAAATTCCATATTTTACTTTACACTACTATTTTAGAAATTATTCCCTGCTAGTACTCAATACCCTATCTGGGTATAAGTCTGACCTGCTTCAGTAGGTACATCATATTGATATGTCTTCATCAAACTGATACCTTTCAATGTAGCCTTCTCACTTACCAACGGACGGGCAATGTGTTGCTTGGCAAACAAAGGATTCGGATTGTCGTTTTTGGATTCAGAGTAATCTTTGCCATCCACTTTCAACATATTATGAGTCCGTAAACGTAAATTTCCTCCAATAGTAGATTTTACAACCACTGATTCTATTTTTCCGTCTTTCCATTTCAAAGAAACAATTTCAAATCCTCCACGCGTTCGAAGTCCTTTCACTTCCCCATTCCTCCATGCATCAGGCAGAGCCGGCAATAGATGGACAGCATCGTCATGGCTCTGTACAAGCATCTCGGCAATACCGGCAGTACAACCAAAGTTTCCATCGATCTGAAAAGGAGGATGTGCATCAAATAAATTAGGATAGGTTCCTCCTCCCTGCCCTTTCTGCACTAATGGAGATACCAGGTTCAACTGATTTGTAATGAGCTTCAATGCATGATTCCCATCCAGACATCTTGCCCAAAAACAAACTTTCCACCCCATGGACCAACCAGTAGACGGATCACCTCTCTGCATCAGTGTATTCCGGGTAGCCTCGAAAAGTATGGGAGATGAATAAGGTGAAATCTGAAAACCAGGGAAAAGTCCCCATAAATGAGAAAGGTGCCGATGATGATCGTTTGGATTATCCCAATCTTCGAACCATTCCTGCAATTGTCCATATTGTCCGACCTGCATAGGAGGAAGTTGTTTTTTCAAAGAGCGGATAGTATCGCAGAACTGTTCGTCTTTTCCATTTAAAATATGTGCAGCAGCTTCCGTATTTGTAAAAAGATCAAATACTAACTGATTATCCATCGTAATGCCGGCAAACAAGTTAGCTTTTCCTTTCCACTGACGAGGAGCATTCTCGGGAGAATTACTAGGAGTTACCACCATATATCCTGTATTAGGATCCCTGACAAGGAAATCCACAAAAAATTCCGAAGCACTTTTCATTATAGGATATACACTAGCCAAAAAATCTTTATCACCTGAATAAAGATAACGTTCCCACAAATGATGACACAACCATGCATTGCAAGTAGGCCAAGTACCACAATATGCTTTATCAACGGCACCGTTCATCCGCCACAAATCAGTATTATGGTGCAGTACCCATCCACGGCAACCATACATTTCACGGGCTGCCTCTTGTCCATTCTCATACAATTCCCTTATCATCTGTAAAAATGGCTCATGCATTTCACTCAAATTGGTAACCTCTGCAGGCCAATAATTCATTTCTGCGTTGACATTCGTTGTGTACCGGCATTTCCACACCGGATTCAACTTATCATTCCAGATCCCCTGTAAATTCGCAGGCTGCCTTCCAGGCTGTGAAGAAGATATGAGCAGATAACGACCATACTGGAAATAAAGTGATATTAACTGCGGATCATCAGAAACAGCAAATTCTTTTACTCTTACATCTGTCGGTTTATCAGCCTGAGAAGTATATCCTAAGTCTAACGATACACGATGATAATATTTCTGATATGCTGCGATATGCTCCTGAAGTGCTTTCGAATAGTTCTTTCCAGCATTTCTAAGATAAACCTGATTCCGTTTTACAGCATCAGCAGAAATGTCTTTATAGTTAACAAAATTAGTCGCCATAGCAATGTAAAGCACAGCACTATCGGCATTACTAACTGATAATACTGAGTCTTGTGCTATACTTTTTCCTCCTTGTAGTTCAAGCTTCAAATCAGCAGCAAATCGTATCGCTCCTTCAGTGAATTGATCGCCTTTAGTAATGCCACTCATCTTTATAGTATTTTTGCCGGAAACAGAAACTTCTACTGCTTGCGGACAAGTCAATGCTGCAGTAAAGGTCAACATACCAGGCTTGGAAGCAGTAAGGCGAACAATCACCAACTGATCCGTAAAAGAAGTAAAGGTTTCACGTTTATACTCAACGCCGTTCACTCGATATGTAGTTATAGCAAGGGCTTTATCTATATCCAACTCACGACGATAATCCGTATGGTTCTCCTGCCCTTGAAAATGCAAACGCAGACTCCCGACTGTTTGATAAGGCATTCCAAAGCCATTTTTAGAAAGAATCTTTTCACCGGCCATTAATTGCGCCTCGGCATAATTTCCATCAAAAATCAGTTTCCGAATAGCTGGAAGAGCTTCTTTAGCTTCTGAATTATAGTTTTTATAAGGAGAGCCTGCAGAAACTGTTTCTTCATTCAATTGAATTTCTTCATTGACCGGATCTCCATATACCATTGCACCTAAACGACCATTCCCCAAAGGTAGCGCCTCCTCCCAATGTTGAGCAGGACTATCATACCATAGGATAGCCTTTTGTTGTGATTGAACCGTCATCCCGGTACACATAACCAATACAAGACAAAGGGAACATTTTCTAAATAAATTATAAGCCATATATATACAATTTGAGTTAACAAACGATGATATGGCAAAGTTAAGGCAGAGAAATCTTCTTATAGAGTAAAATTTGGTAAGATTGGAGGAAAAAACGCCCATGAGGCAGTTTGTATTTATATGAATTTAAATGCAAACCGCCTCATCAATACCTCAAAAACAGCTGACTAGGGTAAAAATCAATCATTTGTATTATCAAACAGCCGTTTCTTATATTCCTAACCGTTCCTTCAATAATCGATAACCGGAGAGGCTTACCCGAAGTTTAACCCCGTTCTTCAATAAAAGCTGATACGTTTCTTTTCCAAACAATTCTACACGGGAGATTTGCGTAACGTTGACAATTGTAGAACGATGAACACGAACAAAAGTGTCGGAAGGCAGATGAGTTTCAAAATACTTCATAGTCTGTTCTTTCAGATATTCTCCCGAGGGAGTAATCAGCATAACATAATCTCCGCATGCCTGTATGTAAGTTAATTCATCTGTTTTAATCAAATGAATTTTCGAACCGTCTTTCACTGTTATACGGTCAATCTGCTCAATCCGCGGTTCTTCCGGCAAACTAACCGATTGACGCATTGCCAACTCTTTTTCCAGTTCTTGATTCAGCGCATCTTCTTTGGCAACAATCAAACGATACCAAAGTATGATCGCGACCCAGGTCGGAATGCCAAACAACAGACGAAAAGGAATAGTAGATGCAAAAGCGATATATGGTATACCTACTATTCTTGTCATGATATCATTAACCATAAAGCTGCCGGCTATCCAGATCAATATCCCTGTCACCAGAATAATGACTTCCGTCTGAAAGATAGACACCACTCCAACAACGAACCAAGCCAAATAACCTAATGCCATCAACCAACCGATTGTTGCTATTCCATCTATGACAGCAGGTACATAATCCGCGCCCGTGTATACACTCATTATCGCCACCTGAGCTGCTACCAACACCAGTGCTACCACCAACATCGGGACCCAGCGATAAGGATAATCTATAATCGGATGTGTTTTCATACGTTAGTCTTTAACCTCCAGTCCCCCAAAAGAAAGCCTTCCCCGAATGACTAACACCCTTTCCTTATCAATATTCCCATTTTGCCAACGTTTATCATCGCATCCGCCAAAGAAAGCATTACATTTAAATACTACTTTCCAATCAGAAGGGACGTATATCTCAATTCCTCCCCAGCTGCAATCCAGGTCGATATACGTTTCCCCTGGTGCGATATGGGTATGTCGCAGGTCAATTGTTGTCCCTCCGCATGAAGTACGGACAACTCCTCCTTTGAATAGTTCGTCAAGTACTACATGACGAGCGGCTCCAAAGGTGTTATCAGAACGCAGAAAACCATCTTCCGATTCGTATTTTTGCTGTTCGTCAGTAAAGTTCATCCCTGCCTGACTGCACCGTCCGCGCTGCATCCATTCCTTATGGTGACGAAACATACGCTGTTTGTCATCCCATGGTCCTCTGCGACGAGGCTTGAAGAAAAATAAGACTCCGACTATGATCAGGGCAAATGGCCAAACCATTGCCTGAGAATTCTCAGGCAACCACGAAAGACCTCCTATCAGGAAATAAACACCTATTAATAAAAGGATAATTCCACCAATATAATGACAGCGTATCATCGAATAAATTCCTAATACAATCAGTAAGGAATGCCATGATACTATCATACTGAACAATTCATCAGTCATCCACCCCATATTGCGGGCGAATAACAGAATTCCTGAAAGGATAAACAATAAAGCTATCAGAAATTTTCCTGAAAAGCATGTAGCAGATGAGAATTTAGATTTCTGTTCCATCGTTTCTATGATTAATGATTGATGGTTCAAAGATACGTCATTTCTTTGTGCCCTCAGAGGCTTTTCTGTTGATTTCCGGTCAGAAAACCGATGAATACCGGATAAAAATCGGTAAATAAAGCACATTTAATTATGCTCAAACCGAATCTAATAACAAAAAATACAATGTGAAAAACAAATATTGCACACCTGGATATTTTCTTCGTTATACATTTGCCCCATAAAATGAACACAATATGTGAATACAACCCTATGAATAAAAAGACTAATGCCATGAATAAACTATTATTAGGTGCTTTCCTTGCATCCATTTTCCTCTCACTCACAGCCTGTTCGGAAGAGAATCCGGAGCAAGACACCAATCCTCCGGCAGAACAGCCAGGAGATTCTACCGATCCGGGGGATTCGGGAGATGATCCATTACCAGAATATCCAGCTCCGGACCGTTCGACAATCGCAGCTTTTCCCGGTGCCGAAGGGGCAGGAAAACTTACTACCGGTGGAGCCGGGGGGACAGTGTACACAGTAACCTCTCTCAAAGACGATGGTTCAGAAGGGACTCTTCGCTGGGCGATAGAGAAATCGGGTAAAAGAACAATCGTATTTGCTGTAGGCGGGACTATCTCCCTGACAAAACAACTGCAAATAAAGAATGACGATATAACCATTGCCGGTCAGACCGCCCCCCAACCGGGTATATGCCTGAAAGACTATACGCTGCGCGTTAATGCAAACAATGTCATTATCCGTTTTATCCGGTCACGTATGGGAGATGAATGCAAAACGGAAGATGATGCTATGAACGGATATCAAAGTTCATACCCCGGCAAAAAGAATATTATAATCGATCATTGTTCTATGAGTTGGAGTACAGACGAATGTGCTTCATTTTATGGAAATACGGACTTCACTATGCAATGGTGCATCATCAGCGAAAGTCTGACCAATTCAATACATACTAAACAGCAACACGGATATGGTGGAATATGGGGAGGCAGTCCCGCCACCTTCCATCATAATCTGCTGGCTCATCACAGCAACCGCACCCCACGCCTATGTGGGAGTCGTTACTCCAATAGAGCAGATATGGAACAAGTAGATCTTTGTAACAATGTTATCTATAATTGGACCGGCGAAGGAGCGTACGGAGCACAAGGAGGAAGTTATAACATTATAAACAACTATTATAAGCCAGGTCCTGTTAATGCAGCGAAAAAGACTCATTGCCGTATTTTCACAGCTTATGTAGATGATGGTAAAAATCAACAGGCCAAAGGAGTATATGGCAAATTCTATGTAAACGGGAACTATTTTGAGACATACGATAAGTTGTCTGCCTCACAAAAGACGGAAGCAGCCAATGCAAACGCAGACAATACATCCTCTACTGCCTTTGTCGTAAAAAACAACGAAATATCCAGCCAAAATTTGCTTGTATCTTCACGTTTTCCTATCTTAGATGATTATTCGTTCGTTCAAACGGCACAAAATGCTTACAAAGCTATATTACAGTATGCAGGTGCTTCTAATATACGCGATAATATAGACAAGCGTATTGTAGATGAGACGGAAAAAGGAACATTTACATATACAGGCTCAAGTGGTGGAGCCAATGGGCTGATTGATACACAAACTGATGTGGAAGGCTGGAGTGAATACGTATCCGCTGCCACCACCCAACAGGATAGTGACAAAGACGGCATACCTGATGAATGGGAAACAGCAAACGGACTGAATCCCAACGATGGCAATGACGGAAACAAATATAACTTAAACAAAGAATATACCAATCTGGAAGTGTATCTGAATAGTTTGGTAAATTCCTTATATCCAACCAATAACTAAGTAGCTATGAACAAAAAAATCTTAGTAGGCCTATGTGCTTTATTTATTCTTCCTTCCATGGCTGGTGCTGTGGGACTGGCTACACCGTCAAAAGAGTATTCTACTCCCGACCGTTCTCAAGTTCCTGCTTTTCCGGGTGCTGATGGTGCAGGGAAATATGCAACAGGAGGTGCCGGTGGAACTGTATACACTGTAACCTCACTGGCAGATGATGGTTCGGAAGGAACTTTCCGCTGGGCCATCAATAAAAAAGGGGCACGTACCATCATTTTTGCAGTCAGCGGCATCATTGAATTACAGAAACCTTTAAAGCTCAACAATGGAGATGTGACAATCGCAGGTCAAACAGCTCCCGGAGACGGTATCTGTCTGAAGAATTATACATTCTCCATTCAAGCAGACAATGTGATTGTCCGCTTTATCCGTTCACGCATGGGAGCGGACATCAAGCAAAAAGGTGATGATGCAATGAATGGTATTAAAGGAAACAGCAACATTATCATAGACCATTGCTCCTTGAGCTGGTGTACGGATGAATGTGCTACCTTCTATGACAACCGTAACTTCACCCTCCAATGGTGTATCATCAGTGAAAGTCTCGCTAACTCTATTCACGAAAAGGGAGCACACGGCTATGGTGGTATCTGGGGTGGACAGAAAGCTTCTTTCCATCATAATCTGCTTGCACATCACACCAATCGTACTCCACGACTTTGCGGCAGCCGCTACACCGGCAAACCGGAAGAAGAAAAAGTGGAACTATTTAATAATGTAATCTACAATTATGGCAGCGATGGAGCTTATGCCGGCGAAGGCGGGTCGTACAACTTTCTCAATAATTACTATAAACCAGGCCCCTATAGTGCCATCAAAGGTTCATACCGACGTTTATTCACTGCTTATGCAGACGATGGCAAAAATCAAAATGAAGCAGGTGTATACGGAATATTCCATTTCAAAGGAAACTTTATGGACGCCACCTGTCCCAGCCTGACGGATAAACAAAAAGAAGCGCTTTATAAAGTCAATATGGATAACACATTTGGGTTAGTTGTCAAAAACGACTTCGCACCGGAAAAGAATTTATTATCCAAGAAAGCATTTGACATAGCAGAACACACTTCATTGCAACCGGCAAAGAAAGCCTATAAAGATGTACTTCAATTTGCCGGAGCCTCTCACCGCCGTGATGTTGTAGACCAGCGAATCGTAGAAGAAACCCGCAAAGGAAACTATACTTATGAAGGTTCTCATGGAAGTACCAATGGAATGGTTGACCAACCAATAGACGTAGGAGGCTGGCCTGAATATAAATCCGAACCGGCCCCACTCGATACTGACGGAGATGGCATACCGGACGAATGGGAAAAAAAGCACAATCTGAACCCGGACGATCCGAATGACGGTGCTCAATACAGTCTGAACAAAGAATACACCAATCTTGAGGTATATTTGAATGAACTGGTGAACCATCTGTATCCTGCGGATTCTAAAAAATAAAATTAAAAGCCCGAATAAACAGTTATAAAAGATTAAGACGAGAGTACATTCTCCTATAAACCCTCGTCTTAATTTATTTTCTGCCGGAAAAACAAAAAATACTATCGTAAAAACAAATATTACACATCCCACAAGCCTCAAAAACATAATTTTGCACCAGTGAGAACTCTAAGAGTGGATACACTCGAATATTAATAATCTAATATAAAAGAACAAAAGATGCCTAAAGGAATGAAAAACATGCGCACTTTGCTGCTAATGATTTTCGCAGCATTATCGCTCAGCGTATCAGCGCAGACTATTACCTTAAATGGTAATGTGAAAGACACAACCGGAGAGCCGATTATCGGTGCTTCCATCGTAGAAAAAGGAAATACTACCAATGGTACAATCACCAACCTGGACGGTAATTTCTCTCTAAAGGTTCCTGCTAACGCAACTGTCGTCATTTCATATATTGGTATGAAAACGCAGGAAATCGCAATCAAAGGAAAAAGCAAAATTGACGTTACACTATCAGACGATGCGAAAGCATTGGATGAAGTTGTCGTTATCGGTTACGGTACCGCCAAACGTAAAGACATTACAGGATCAGTAGCATCAGTCAATTCAGAAACTTTAGCAGCTATTCCTGTTGCATCTGCCACGGAAGCATTGCAAGGGAAAATGGCTGGTGTACAAATTACAACTACAGAAGGTTCTCCTGATGCACAGATGAGTATTCGTGTACGCGGAGGCGGTTCAATCACTCAAAGTAATGAGCCTTTATTTATTGTAGACGGATTTCCTGTAGAAAGTATCTCAGATATTCCACCTACAGATATTGAATCAATCGATGTATTGAAAGACGCTTCTTCAACTGCTATCTACGGTGCACGTGGTGCTAATGGTGTAATTATTGTTACTACCAAGAGTGGTAAAGAAGGAAAAGTCAGTGTTAGTTACAATGCTTATTATGCGTGGAAAAAAGTAGCAAAAACATTAGATGTACTTTCCGCAAGCGATTATACCAAATGGCAGTATGAACTGGCTCAACTAACAAATAAGAATGATGATTATATCAAGTATTTTGGGAATTATCAAGACCTTGACATGTATGACAACGTAGCTACCAATGACTGGCAGGATTTAACTTTCGGACGTACCGGACATTCATTTAATCACAATCTCAGCATCAACGGTGGTAGCGATAAGTTCAAATATTCGTTCAGTTACTCTCATATTGACGATAAAGCTATCATGCAAATGTCTGACTATGCACGTGATAACCTCAATTTAAAGTTGAATCATAAGCCTCTGAAGAACGTTTCTTTAGATTTCTCAGCACGCTTTTCCAAAACAAAAATCAATGGTGGAGGTTCCAATGACGCCAACAGTTCATTGAACACGGACAAACGCCTGAAATATTCTTTGTTGTATACTCCATATCCTGTA
Source organism: Bacteroides sp. HMSC067B03 (assembly GCF_001811315.1). Lineage (NCBI taxonomy): Bacteria > Pseudomonadati > Bacteroidota > Bacteroidia > Bacteroidales > Bacteroidaceae > Bacteroides > Bacteroides sp. HMSC067B03. The sequence goes on from NZ_KV804416.1 coordinate 42,575, forward strand.
CCTGGTATCTCTGATGCACTCAATGCAGACGAAGAAGATGCCAATTCTCTATTGATAAATCCGTTAATCTCCCTAAGAGATAATGACACCCGCAAAGAACGTATCAACTATAACCTTGCCGGCTCTATCACTTGGGAAATAATCAAAGATTTAAAACTAAAAGCAGAAGTTGGTTATGACGATTATCGAAATAATGCAGACCGCTATTATGGTGTGACTACTTACTATGTAAGAAATAACGTAGACGATGAAGATAAGAGTAAACCTGCTATTTCTTTTACTCGTGGTACAAGAACTGCCTTCCGCAGTACAAACACCTTAAGTTATGACTTCAAGAAGTTCTTTAAGAATAACAAAAACCATTTAAACCTGCTGGCTGGTCAAGAATATATTGTTACCAGAGAGAGAGAATTAAGAAACGTTGTACATGGCTTCCCGACTGAATATACGGCAGACGACTGCATCAACTATTCCACAAAAGGAAACCCATATGAAGTGACCAATTATGGTTATCCGGATGATGTGTTGTTCTCATTCTTCGGACGTGCAAACTATGACTTTGACAGCAAATACTTGTTTAGCGCCACTTTCCGTGCCGATGGTTCTTCGAAGTTTGCCAAAGGTAACCAATGGGGATTCTTCCCTTCTGCCGCTGTCGCATGGCGTATATCTTCTGAATCATTCATGGAGAATACCAAAAATTGGTTGGATGACCTGAAGCTCCGCTTTAGCTATGGTACAGCCGGAAACAATAATATTCCTTCGGGACAGATCTCTCAATTATATGAGTTAAATAAAACTCCATGGATCAATGGTGTCAATTCCTACATTGCTCCAAGCAAATATATGGCAAACAGCGATCTCACCTGGGAAACAACCATTACAAGAAATGTCGGTTTGGATTTCACTACTTTAGGAGGCAGATTAAGCGGAACAATTGAAGGCTACTGGAATAATACAAAAGACCTGTTAATTATGTTCCCGACATCCGGAACTGGTTATAACTACCAATACCGTAACATGGGCGAGACTGAAAACAAAGGTCTTGAAGCCAGCGTCAACTGGGTAGCCGTTGATAAAAAGAATTTCGGTCTGAGCATTGGTGCCAATATCAGTTTTAATAAAAACAAGATCAAATCTCTCGGTTCTTTACAGAAGCTAACTAACGAACAAGCACAATCTTATTGGGCTTCAACAGAGATAGGTCAGGATTTCTTGCCGGAAGTAGGTGGTTCTGTTGGAAAAATGTATGGTTATGTAAGTGCCGGACGTTATGAAGTTTCTGATTTTGAAAGTTATGATGCAACAACCGACACCTGGACTCTAAAGAAAGATATCAACAAATCTTCTGCCGTAGGAACTGCGCGCCCGGGTATGATGAAACTAAAAGATTTGGATAATAGTGGAGATGCGAATGGTGAAAAAGATAAAACGATCATTGGCGATGCCAATCCCCTGCATACAGGCGGGTTCAATATCAATGCCCGCTTATATGGTTTCGACTTGGCAGCCAACTTTACATGGAGTTATGGTAACGATATCTATAACGCCAATAAGATCGAAACCACTTCTACTTCCAAGTACTTATATAGAAACATGACTTCTGAAATGTCCGCAGCAAAACGTTGGACTAATATTGACGGAAACGGCAATTTGGTAACAGACATGAACCAATTGGCGCAAATGAACGAGAACACCACCATGTGGTCACCTTACATGAGCAAATTCGTATTCTCGGATTGGGCTGTTGAAGACGGTTCTTACCTTCGTCTGAGCACTTTGACATTGGGATACACTCTGCCTGTCCATCTAACCAAGAAAGTTGGAATCAACAACCTCCGTTTCTATGTAACGGGATACAATCTGTTCTGTATCACGGGATATAGCGGTTACGATCCGGAAGTTTCTACTTGCCGCAGAAATGGCAGCCAACTGACTCCGGGTGTAGACTATTCAGCATATCCTAAGAGCCGTCAGTTTGTAATCGGTTTGAACCTTAATTTTTAATCAGTAAAACTAGTAAGTAATGAAAAAAATATTATATACCGCATTAGCAGCATCACTATTTGCTTTTTCTTCTTGTGATGACATATTAGATACTTCCAAAAAGTCATCTATGGAAAAGACAGAAGTTTTTTCTAACGAGGCTTTGGTCAATGATGTAGTGATGGGATTGCACCAGTCATTCGGTGAAACAAACTCTTATCGCGGACGTTATATTGCCTACTTCGGAGTCAATAGCGACTGTGAAATTTGGAACAATACGGGTAAAAAAGGAGCTTTCACTGATAAAGAAGGAGCCTTGGTAACATATAATGCCACTACCGATAATCAATACATGAATACGGACAACAACGTTTGGGCCAAACTTTATGAAGCCATAGAACGCGCAAACAGCGCTATAACCGGTATGGACGAGTACAGCGATATGAGCAGCACCAATATGCGCCAATTTTACGGTGAACTATTGACCTTAAGAGCTTTTATCTATTTCGATCTGATTAAAGCGTTCGGTGATGTCCCTGCCCGTTTTGAGCCCAACACCACAGAAACGATCGACTTGCCTAAAACCGACCGTATGGTTATCATGAGAAGACTGTTGGACGACTTACTTACAGCACAAGACTACGTAGGCTGGCCTAACGAGAACAGTTTTACTAAATCAACAGAACGAGTGAGCCAAACCTTCACTAAAGGATTACGCGCGCGGATTGCATTATTTGCGGCTGGTTACTCACAACATCCGGATGGAATCCGTTACAATACAGAGGATGCAACAGAAAGACAGGAACTCTATACAATTGCAAAAAACGAATGTCTGGACATCATCAGCAAAGGGTATAACACATTAGGTACGTTTGAAGCTAACTTTAAAGCACTATGTGCTGAAGGAACAATTGCAGGAGCAGAGTCTATTTTTGAGATTCCATTTTCGGCATCCCGTGGACGTGTCATCTACACTTGGGGAGTGAAGCATGAAAAGAAAGACCAATGGACAAAACTTGCAAAAGGAGGTATAAACGGCCCTATTCCAACTTTGTTTTATGATTATGATGTAGAAGATATTCGTCGTGATATCACTTGTGTACCTTTCAAATGGACAAGTGACAACGATGGAGACATTGCCTGGAAAGCACCCAATAAATGCTGGGGTGGATGGAGTTTTGGTAAAGTTCGTTTCGAATGGATGAACCGTGTAGTTGACTCTTCAAATGATGATGGTATGAACTGGCAAGTGATGCGTATGGCTGATATTTATTTAATGGCAGCAGAAGCTATCAATGAACTGGAAGGTCCTAAAGGATCATCTGATGCAGGAAAATATTTGAAAGCAATCCTCGACCGTTCATATCCGGCCGAAAAAGCAAGCGCTATATTAACGAAGGCAAAAGCCAGTCAGGATGCATTCTTTAACGTAATTGTAGACGAGCGTAAGTTTGAATTTGCAGGAGAAGCAATACGCAAAGTCGACCTGATCCGTTGGAATCTTCTAGGAAGTAAAATGAATGAAGCCAAAGAGAAAATGACACGATTATATAACCGTGAAGGTGAATACGCTGATCTTCCTTTGAAAATCTATTATAATGAGGGTTTGGATGGAACAGATGCAACTTCCTACAAAATGTATGGATTAAACCATGGAGATACAGATGAAATAGGACAAACATTAGGCTACTCTAAAAGTAAGGAATGGATTGTACCGAAAGAATCTGCAGATCAGGCTGCTGCTTTGCTGCTTATCGACCAATTGTATGATAACAATCCCGATACCAAGCAATTCTGGCCTATCTGGAAAGTATTTATAGACGGAAGTAACGGTGTGCTAACAAACGATTATGACTATTAATGATGAATGAATTATGAAAAAGAATTATATATATACAGTATTATTTAGCCTGATTCTGTCTGCCTTTACAGTAAGCTGTTCAGAACCGGATGACGAAGTCACGACGGGAATATTTGACCGATTATTCTCACCGACAAATGTAGAAGCTGTTATCCAGAAAAAAACAAATGTAAAGTTTAAATGGACAGCAGTGACAAATGCCACATCATATACGATCGAGCTTTATGAAAATCAAGATATGACTTTCGAAGGTACTCCGAAAACATATGAAGGGATTACGGACAACACATATACTGTAGAAGGACTATTGGGTGAAACTCAATATACAGCAAGAATCAGAGCCTTGAGTGAAGAGATCAATGAATCAAAATGGTCGGCTGTTTCCTTCATGACAGAAGCTGAGAATATCTTCAATTCTGTGAAAGACGAAAATATAGAAGCACATGCAGTAACGCTTACATGGGATGCTATTGATGCAACGGCAACCAAAATCGTGCTGAGTGCAGATGGAAAAGCAGACATAACATATACTCTGAAAAGTACAGATATAGCCAACAAAAAGGCTTATATAGACGGACTGGAAGAAAGCACATCGTATACAGCCAAGTTATACAATGTAGATAAGCTCCGTGGTACCGTTACATTTAAAACAGCCATTGACTTTCAGGGAAAGACTCCTGTATATGAAGGTGATGATCTTGTTACCGTACTCGAAGGAGCAGCAGATGGTGCAAACATCGTTCTTGTCTCAGGCTCGTTTGTTTTGGGAGATTATGCACTAAACAAATCTGTTATCATCAGTGGTTATGACAAGGCCAATATGCCTACCATCTATGGTCGTCTACAACCCGAGGCCGGAGCTTCTTCCATAGAAATCAATAATATAATTTTCCGAGGTGACACTCCGGGAGCAGAAGAGTTGGTTTCTAATTTCATAGAGTTGCAAAGTGGAGCTAATATTTCGACTTTAACAGTCAGCGGTTGCGAAATCAGAAACTATAAGAATCAGATTCTTTACTGTAATGCAACGGCAACTTTAGGAGCGGCCTTATTTGAGAACTGTTGGGCAGATAATATTACAGGTTCCGGTGGTGACGGCTTCGACCTTCGCGCCAATACGACATTGGGAACATTGACGATCCAAAACTCAACCTTTAGTAATGGTATACGTACATTCTTACGTTGTAATATGACATCAGCCACTGTAAGCGTCACCAATTGCACTTTCTACAAAGTATGCTCTTATGATGGCGGCAGCAATAATAATGGATTGTTCTTAATGGATAAGGTTTCTACTTCTACAGGCAAACTAACTGTTGAAAAATGCGTATTCTCACAAATCGGTGTCGGAACATTAGGATACTGGGCAAAGAAGGGAAAGATGAAAGCTCAAGCTAGCTATTCAAAAAATTACTACCATGACAGTGCAAACCTATGGGATGCAACCAATGGACTTTATACAGATCCGTCAGCATGTAACGCTACAGAAATAGATCCTAAATTCACAAATCCTGAAAGTGGAGATTTCACTGTTGGAGCAGAAGATATTAAAGATTCCAAAGCTGGTGACCCTAGATGGATTAAAGAATAGTTCTGATAATCAATAAACCCCAAGTGTCTAAAACAGACACTGCATTATAAAAAAGATAGCGATGCCCGTATTCAGTATCGCTATCTTTTTTTATGACGCTAAGGCAGTTAGAAGTACCTCATTCAAACACATCTTGTACATCTCCCCTTCGGTTCTTGTACATCTTTTCCTCCAACCTCCTACATCTTTGAGTCCACTCTAGTACATCATCATGGCAACTCTTGTACTTCTCTCGGTTAACTCTAGTACAAACTTAGATAGCAAGCCTACTTTACACCTCATACACGAAACCATCAACCATCTACTAAATAAAGTAAGATTCAGAGCATTCAGTCCTTTCAGTTATCTCTGCAAAGCCCTGACAGAAGGAGATACAGCTGAAAGCAGTGGTTCCAAATGGTGACTTTCAGCATTCAGCTCTTTCAGTTTCAAAAACAGAGCTGGCATTTACTCCAATCAGAGGCTCTATTTACTACAAGTAAAAGGTCTGTTTTAATCAAGTAGAGGCTCTATTTATCTCCCCCCTTGTCGCTATCATTCTCACCCCGTATGTCAGCAGAGCTTAGCCCGGACGTCAGCAAGGGTAAGCCCGGACGTCAGCAAGCCTGAGCTCGGACACTAGTGAGCCCAAGCCTACATGTTAACTAGCCTTTGCTGCCAAATAGAATATATAGTCATCAACCATCAAAGAAAAAAATCCGAAACTACCAATCTGAAAGAACTGAAACCACCCCTCCCCTCTCAGAGTACACTCACGCAAGGGTACAAAATTGTGCCTTCAGCCGCTATCGCCTTCTGACAGGGCATTTCCGAAGAAGACTGAAACAACTGAACACCGATTATCCAATAAAACTTCTCTGGTACTAAAAGTGCCCAAAAACTCCTGTCACCGTCCCACTTTTTCCCGATACTCCGTCGGAGTCATACCGACCTGTGCCTTAAAGCATTTACTGAAATAACGCGGATCATTAATACCGACCATATAAGAAATCTGAGTCATATTAAACTCTCCTGTTTCAATTAACTGTGCAGCACGCTTGATGCGCATTTCCTTTATGAACTCGATAGGGGCCAGTCCCGTAAGCGTTTTCAACTTCTTGAAGAACACCGAACGACTGACAGCCAACTCACGAACCAAATCATCCACCACCAATTCTCCGTTATCCATATTCTGCTCCATCAGTTCAACCAGCTTATCCATAAACTTACGATCGTTAGGAGACATTTCCGGCATTACAGACTCTTCTGCCACACCACTCTCCGACTCCGACCCGGTAACTTCATGACCGGATAAAACCTCTTCCTGAACACCCGGAACTTCAGATACCATCACATGCGTCAGACTATCACGATAGAAATTCTGAAGTTTCTTGCGCTGTATCAGCAAGTTCTCCACACGGGCCTGAAGATAAGTAGCACTAAAAGGCTTGGTTATATAATCATCCGCTCCATATTCCAGCCCTTCCAGCTTACTTTCTATGGTTGTCTTGGCAGTCAGCAAAATAATAGGGATGTGGCTGGTCGTCATATCCGCACGGAGCTCACGCGTCATTTCGATGCCATCTTTCTCCGGCATCATCACGTCACTGATGATAATGTCCGGCAGATACTTCAAAGCCTTATTCCATCCTTCCATACCGTCAGAAGCCTCTACCACCCGATAGGTTGAAGCAAAAATACTACGTAAGAAAGAACGTAATTCCTGATTATCCTCCACCAGCAACATGAGTTCTTTCGAACTGCTTTCCTCAGCCTCTTCTTCAGCGACAGATATCTCCAAACCAGGTGCATCTACGATAGCAGCTTCTGTCTGAAGCGAAGAATTAGCGATATCCACAATACGTTCCATACTCAGCGGAACAGCCGAATCGTCGAGAATAAACTCTACTGCACTATTATAATGCTCTTTTCCCTTCAGAAAATCAACTTTGAAACAACTCCCTTCCCCCAAACGGCTATCAACGGAAATCGTAGCCTTGTGCATTTCTACCAGTTCCTTCACCAAAGAAAGACCGATTCCGGAACTTGCCTGATTGAATATATTCTTATCTACCAAATTCTCAAAGCGTACAAAGAGAGACTTACGTTTGTTTTCGGCAATACCAATTCCCTGATCTTGCACTCCAACCGATACCGTGCCCTCATCTTCGCGGATAAAAACGGTAATCATTTTCCCGTTAGGCGTATATTTAAAGGCGTTGGACAGAAGATTAAATACAATCTTTTCAAACTTATCAGCGTCTACCCAAAGGTTCAAAGCCTCCTTCTCCGTCTGGAAGAGGAAATCGATATGATGCTCCTCCGCCACTGATTCAAAATTGTCCATAATCTTACGGACAAAGGCTACTACATTCAACTGTTGCACCTGCATCTTCATCTTCTTATTCTGAATCTTACGGAAGTCCAGAATCTGATTCACAAGGCGAAGCATACGATTGGTATTCCGTTCCACCACTACCAGCTGCTCCCGTGCATCAGCCGGCAACTTATCATTCTTCAGCACTTGTTCTACCGGCCCCGCAATCAACGTCAGAGGAGTACGGAGCTCGTGAGATATATTCGTAAAGAAACGTAGCTTAATATCAGAAATCTGTTGTTCTACAGACACTTCGTGCTTCAAACGATAAATGGTAAACAGGATATAAACCGCAACGAAAATAATCAATAATACAAAGCAGACATACAGCACATACGCTAAAGGTGTCTCCCAGAAAGAAGGGAGAATCGTGATATTCAAAATGCGCTCATTGTCCACCCACACCCCGTCACTATTGGTAGAACGGACACGAAATACATAATCTCCCTTCGGCAAGTTGGTATAAGTCACACTTCTTTGCCGGTCGGCAAAAGTCCACTGCTTCTCGAAACCATCGAGAATGTACGCGTACTGTATATTCTGCGGATTCGTGTAATCGAGCGCAGCATACTGAACTGAAAAGATATTCTCATCATGAGAAAGCACCAGTTCGTGTGTATCATCCAAATCGACTTTCAATATGGATTTCTCTCCCGGAATCACATCTTCATTCGCCACCATCAGCTTGGAAAAGACGACAGGAGGCACATAACTGCTCTTCCGTATAGAATCCGGACTAAACATGAATAATCCGTTACTGGTTCCAAACAACATATCCCCACCGGATGTCAGCGTAGAGGCCGCCTCGCTGAAACGTACCCGGAAACTGATACTGCGTTCATCGTAATTCTCAAAACGCTCGCCGGATGGGACAAACTTACAGATTCCATTTTCTGTACTGATCCAGAGATTCTGCTTATGATCTTCACGGATAGAAAGCAGGACGTCCGAAGAAAGTCCGTCGAGCACTGAATAGGATTTAAATTCACCGTGACCGTCTTCGCTGATAGAAATCAGTTTATTCAGTCCCCCACCGAAAGTTGCCAGATAAAGTTCCTTCTGCCGGGTAGCGATGATCCAGTGCACATCATTATTGCTCAGACTCTTCGTGTCGTTCGGGACACGGGAGAAATGGTGGAACTGAATATCTTCCGGCTTCTTGAAGTTCTCGTCAAAAGCAACGGCTCCCGTGGTAGTACCTACCCAAAGTCGTCCGTTATTATCTGAAGTGATAAAACGCGTTTTGTAACAGACATCAATGGGATATCCTTTCAGATTATTCCGGTGATTGATAAAGATTGTCTCTCCTTTTTCTCCCTGGGCAATATAGTTGATGCCACCTGCAAAAGTTGCTGCCCAGATGCGGCCATGATGATCTTCGTAAACACAATATACATTGTTATCACTCAGACTGTATATATCGTTGGCGTCATGCTGATAACGAGTCAGTTTGTAAGACATACCCGTAGCAGAAGCCTGTTCGGCACGCACCAATCCGTTTCCTTTGGTAGCAATCCAGATAATTCCTTTCGAGTCCTGCAAAATAAAATAGGCAGTGCCTTCCATAGGCGCACCTGTGAGCGAAACGGTTCCATTTCCTGTCAGATGTCCTATATACTTCCGGTTCGAATCATACAGGCGGATCATGCCGTCTTTCAGTCCGACCCATAAATTTCCCAGCTTATCTTCGCAAACCGACCGTACTTCATTACTCAAAGATTCGTATTCATGCGGAACTGGAGTCAGCATTGAAAACGGTACATTGCGGAATGTGACTTTCTCCAGCCCTTTGGAATGGGTACAAAGCCACAAATTGCCTTGTTTATCAGAAAAAGCCGCATGTATTTTGTTAGAGAAGCGCCAGTTATTGCTCCCCAAATCATCGTAGAAAGGAACGAGACAATTCCGTTCGCGGTCAAAATAGGAGAATCCTCCGCCATAAGGATGCACCCATACATGTCCGTGTATATCTTCATGAATATGGAAAGCAGGACGCGAACGGTCAGCGTTACTATATTCCACCCGCATTTGCTCACGCTTTACCACCCCGGTAGCAGGGTTAAAATGAACAACGACTCCCGGCTCTTCCTGTTCGAACCAAACTTCCGATGTACGGTCTACATAAGCCGAAAGAATCGGCTGGTCCGACAACTCCTTGCAGGTCACAGGGGAATAGTGTATATGCTTGTTGGTTTTCAGGTTAGAGAGAAAGAATCCGTCCGAGTCGGTTGTAACGACGGTATTGTCATTGCCCACAGCATGTATGGAAGTTATACGGGCTTTTGTGGGAAGTTCGTGCAGACGAAACTCCCCGCTCTTTTTCTGATAGCACCAGATTCTTCCCCGATCGGAAGTAAAGCAGATATCGTCTTCACATTCTCTGACTGCATAAAATGCCTGGTTCATGCCGTCTTGTTTTCCCTGCGTCTCCACAAAGTAGTTCACAGGTTGCCACTCACCGGGACGTATCATTCCCAGCCCATTATCAGTCAGCAGCCAGTTATTGCCGGCTCTATCCTGATAGACCTGATAAAAGTGATCGGCAGGAAACAAACCGGACTTAGTGGAATAAATCTCCGGTTTCGTCGTATAGTTTTTCTCAGGAAGCGTCACAACACGGATAGCTCCGTCATTCTCCGTCAGCAGCCAGACTGTACCATCAAGCAACACCTGAATAGAATGAATATTGTAGGTGCTTCCCTCTTCACCCGCAGCCGGGACTTGCTCAAACGTCTCCGTTTTCGGATCGAAACGATGGACACGGTTGTCATAAGTCAACAACCATAGAAAACCGTACCGGTCTTCATACATCCGGTCGGCACGGTTATTGGTCAGACTGATGTAATTGCCCTGACGTGCTTTATAAGTTTTAAAGTTATAGCCATCAAAACGATTGATTCCATCCCAAGTGGCAAACCAGAGGTTGTCTTTGTGATCCTGTAATATGCTCATTACTGTGTTTTGAGACAACCCATCCTCGGTAGAATAATGGGTGAAAAAGCTGTGTTGTTGTGCCTGCACCACATGCACAGTCAGGCACAAAAGAATTAGATATAAGATTCTTTTTATCATTATTACACACATATTGAATGGTGTAAAGATAATAATTAAGCTGAACTTACATCTATATTCAGTGTTTATTTAACAGAATCTCTCTTTTATTTCTGATCAAATAATGTTACTTTTTGATTGGGTCAGCGTTTTACTTCCACCATCCGGTTTCCGTTCTTTACCGGATTCCAGCCGTCTTCACCTGCCAGAACCGTTTCTATTTCGTAGCCTTTCAGATTCTTCAACTGATGGGAAAAAGCCGCGCGGGCTTTCGGATTGGCTCCCTCGCCACGACTAGCGTATTCGGCATAAAACACTGTTTTCTCCGCCTCTTTCTTTCCCCAGTTGTTCCAGCCTTCCGGAAGGATATGCTTACCCAGCTCACAACGAATAAACACAGCCTGAGCATACGGACGCCACGGACGGGACAGATATACTTTGGCAACTTCCGGATCAGCGGTCAGTTGGCAATCATAAAAGACATAGCCAAACTTTTTACCCTGATCTGTAGAAGGGGCCGTCACGTAACCATCACGTTTACTATGGATATGACAACGATTGAAGACAGCGACAGACCATCCGAAAATAAAGTCAACCGTTCCTTCAATATAGCAATCTTCATAGTATTGGCGGCTCTGCTTACCATACGTATAAAGTGTATCCTGATAACCCAGAAAGCGGCAATTCTTAAAGAATGCACGGTCAGCAGATACAAAACAAGCTACCGCCTGCCCTACCGGCCCTGCCGAATTTTCAAAAGTGATGTTCTCTGCATAGAAATCCGGAGCATAGATGTAGCAGCTTGACGATCCCGAAGTTCCCATATTCTCACCAAATACATTCTTCTTGTTGGCAAAATCATCGTTTGTCAGCACCGCACCGTCCTCTCCTATCAGGGAGATGTTTATTTTGGATTCCGGAATAATGATCTTCTCTTTGTACGTCCCTTTACGGACTAATATAGTAGTACGCACATTCTTGCGAAAATCGGGCACTGCATTTATCGCTTCCTGCACCGTGAAGAAATCACCCGTTCCGTCTTGTGCCACTACGTAATCATAATGACGAACATATTTTCCCAATTCCGGTATTTGTCCGGCAATCGCATCTACTGTCAGCCCGGCAATGGTCCGTGCTCCGTATATATTTAAGTGAGTATTGTCTTCCCGTCCTTTCGGGAAAGCCGGGATTTTACCGGGCTCGACAAACATATAAAGTTTCTTCGACTCTACCGGTCCCAGTCCCTGTACCAAGTCATGAGTAATTTTATTCATATCGATAAATACAACTCCCATCTCCTTTGCAACATTACGCGGAGAATCTAAATAAGCACCATGTGTATCGAACAATACACTTCCTTCTTTGGGTAATTCCTGCTCGCCCGGAGTCTGACGGGCATCTTTCGCAATCGACGCATCTTTCGGCTGAACGAAATTACGGCGGACAATCGAATTGAATAACACAGGGATACCTCCCTTGGCACGAGTTTCATTTACAAAACGGCGAAGGTTGTCATCAAAGGTCGTTCCCGGATCGGTATGGCGTGCAGAATCGGTCTTTTCGTCATTGTGCCCGAACTGGATAAAGACGTAATCTCCCTTCTTCACCTGAGAAATCACTTTCTCCCATCTGCCCTCAGTAATGAAACTCTTCGAGCTGCGTCCATTGGCAGCATGATTGTCAACACGGATATCTTCTGAAAAGAATCCGGGAAGCATCATTCCCCAACCACGTTCGGGATTTCCACCGTCCAGTTTTTTGTTGGCCATCGTAGAATCACCTATCGTAAAAATCGTTATGAAAGGCTTGTCCGCACGGAATGCGGAGAAAAGGATAAAAGCTGTTACTAACAATAATAGCGGTCTGTTTCTATGTATCTTCATATCTGTATTGATCTTGTGGCTTCTTGTTTTAATACAACATTTATTTATAAGGATACCAGTTACTGCATTCCTTAAATATATTCTGCGGAGTATATTGCACTGCTTCTTTATCAGTCAGTTGTTTAGCCCACTTCACACGTCCGGAAGTATCCGCACCTTCACCCGTATTTTTAAACTCTGCATAGCGGGCAGTCTTTTCATTTTCCGGATTCTTCCAGTTGTGCCAGCCCTCCGAACGGATATGTCCGCCAAACTCACAATTAATAAAAGCCGTAGCGGCATAAGGTCTCCAAGGACGACCCAAATAGACTTTCTTTATACCGGGAGCAGCTGTCAGCCTGCAGTTCTTGAAAACATATCCGAACTCCACCCCTTTCGGAGTAGAAGCTGCGGTGATGTATGAATCGCGTTTACTATGCAGCTCGCAGTATTCGAAAAGAGCGGTAGAAGGCCCGAAGATAAAGTCTGTAGTTCCTTCGATATAGCAGTTGGTAAACAACAAGCGACTGCCCTCCGAACCTGTATAAATAGTATCCTGATTTCCCAGAAAACGGCAGCCGACAAACATCAGCCGGTCTCCTTCGGTATGGAGCGCCACTGCCTGTCCCAAAGGAGCGGCATTATTCTCAATCGTCAGATTTTTAAACGTAATGTCACTACCTTCTACTTTTACTGTGTAAGTACGGAAAGTGCCCATTTTATTGATATTAGCATGGTCATCATACGTAATAATTGTATTTTCGGCCTCTTCACCCACCAGTTGCACGTTCTTCACCCACGAAGGAATCACCAGTTTTTCTTTGTATATGCCTTTCTTTATGTAGATAGTCACCGTATAGTCCATAAAGGCACGTACTGCCTCCACGGCTTCCTGAATATCACGATACTTTCCTGTTCCATCACGTGACACGACCAATGTGTCTTGCTTTTGCTGTTGCGCACAGGCCAAGGTTCCTCCCGAACAGAATAGAAGAAACAATGCCATTCCTCTTAAAATACTCCTTTTCATCGGTAGAAATTACTTTTGCAAACGTTCATATTCCAGACTTGCCATTATAAATGGTCCTACTGCTTTCGGATCGTTATTACGGATCGTTTCATTAATATAATAGTCATAATCACCGGAACGATAGACCTTTCCTCCCAGCCCTGCTACCGCACAAGCCTTCGTAATAGTCACCACTCCCTCTTTATCTACTTCAATGAAATTCTTCAGAAAACCCTCATAACCTTTCAATGCCACGTCCAGATAAGACTGATCAATATATCCCATACGCACTGCTTTAAACAGGCTGTAAATGAACATGGCAGAGCAGGATGATTCGAGATAGTTACCCTTATCACCGCTTCTGTCCATCACCTGATACCATCCGCCGGTTTTCGGCTCCTGCAATTTCTTGACCTGAACGGCTACATTATTCAAAATGGCAAGCAAGGAATCTCTCCCTGCCTCATGCTTCGGGATAAAATCCAGTGCATCTACCAACGCCATCGCATACCAGCCTAACGCACGTCCCCAGCAATGTTTTGACTGCCCTGTCACTGGGTCTGCCCAACGCTCCGTGCGACTTACATCACACGCATGGCGATAAAGACCGTTCTTCGGATCGTAAGTATGACGGGCGCAAGTGATAAACTGATTGATAACGTCCGCATAATCCTGCGGGCGATTATTACGATATGCATATTCCGCATAAAAAGGAGCTCCCATATAAAGCCCGTCCAGCCACATCTGATGCGGATATATTTTCTTATGCCAGAATCCCCCATCTTCATTTCGAGGCTGTCCGGCAAACTGGCTATAAAGTAAGTCTAATGCTTTCTTATACTTTTCATCTTTTGTCTGTTCATAGATACGAAACAGAATCTTCCCGGAATTGATACGGTCCAGACTATAATCTGTCAACTTGTATGCAGTGATACTTCCATCCTCATGCACCATCGTATCTGCATAAGCAATTGCATAATCACGTATTTTCTTGTCTCCATAAGCATCATATACATCAAGCATCGCCCCCAGTTCCAGCCCGTGACAATAATCCCATTTCAGTTTTGGCTGGAAATCGAGCTGCCAGGATTCCGGGCAACGGATCATCTCCGATTCAGTCATCCGCACCGACCAAGGCAGTTTTTCATCCACCTGCTGTGCCGACAGTGAAATGGGGCTTGACATTATTATTACTAATATCAAAAAATTATAAAAAGAGCTTCGTCTCATGGTTTATTGTTTTAAGGATTATACATGCTATTTTTTCATGCTACGAAAGTAGTGTATTTCTTCCAAACAGAGTGGGACTTTTTAGTTAAGAAGGTGTATTTTTTGTTTTTCGTGCACGGAAACGACCAATTTTGTGCACGTAAACGTCAAAAATGTCCATTTTTGATGCAATAACTGATAAATTAAGAGTTTCGTTTTGGAATAAAGCGGAAAAGGTCGTACTTTTGGCACGGTTTACAACTAATACCCTCTGGGGAAACACAGTAATTTATCATTAAAAACAGAGAAAAAATAGAACAGAATGGAAGAAGTATTCAAGTACATTATCGGTCTGGGAGCGGCAGTGATGATGCCGATCATTTTCACAATCTTAGGAGTATGTATCGGTATTAAACTCCCTAAAGCACTTAAAAGTGGCTTATTGGTGGGAGTCGGTTTCGTTGGTTTATCTGTAGTCACAGCCCTGTTGACCAGTAGTCTTGGTCCGGCTTTAAGTAAAATGGTAGAAATCTATGGATTGGAGCTAGGTATTTTCGACATGGGATGGCCTTCTGCGGCAGCGGTAGCCTATAACACCTCAGTCGGAGCCTTCATCATCCCTGTCTGTCTGGGAGTCAACCTGTTGATGCTACTGACCAAAACCACCCGTACTGTAAATATTGACCTCTGGAACTACTGGCATTTCGCATTTATCGGAGCTATCGTATACTTCGCTTCCGATAGTATTTTCTGGGGATTTTTCGCTGCTATCATTTGCTATATTATAACGTTGGTAATGGCAGATATGACTGCCCCTGCCTTCCAGAAGTTCTATGATAAGATGGACGGTATCTCTATCCCGCAACCTTTCTGCCAGAGCTTTGTTCCGTTTGCTATTGTTATCAACAAACTTTTAGATAAAATTCCGGGATTCGACAAACTGAATATTGACTCTGAAGGAATGAAAAAGAAATTCGGCCTGATGGGCGAACCGCTGTTTTTGGGTATCGTAATTGGTTGCGGTATCGGAGCTTTGGGCTGTGCCAGCTGGAAAGAAGTTTTGGACAGTATTCCGGGTATCCTTGGACTGGGTATTAAAATGGGAGCAGTAATGGAATTGATTCCACGTATTACCAGCCTTTTCATCGAGGGTTTGAAACCGATCTCCGATGCTACCCGCGAACTGATCGCTAAAAAATATAAGAATAATACAGGTTTGAGCATTGGTATGAGTCCTGCACTGGTTATTGGACATCCGACAACCCTGGTTGTATCTCTGCTTTTGATCCCTGTTACTATTTTCCTTGCAGTCATTCTTCCGGGCAACCGTTTCTTGCCTCTGGCCTCTTTGGCGGGTATGTTCTACTTATTCCCGATGATTCTGCCTATCACCAAAGGCAATGTAGTGAAATCATTCATCATCGGACTGGTAGCATTGATCGTAGGTCTGTACTTCGTTACAGAACTGGCCGGATTCTTCACAATGGCTGCCAAAGACGTATATGCCGCTACAGGTGACCCTACGGTAAATATCCCCGCCGGCTTTGAAGGCGGAGCGCTCGACTTCGCTTCCAGCCTCTTCTGCTGGGGTATCTTCCACCTGACTTACAGTCTGAAGATTATCGGTCCTGCCATACTTGTAGTACTTGCATTGGGCATGGCAATCTACAACCGTATCCGTATGACAAGAAATGATGCAAAAGATGCAGTAAACAATTAAGTAATCATATAATCCAAAATAAAGATTCGAAACATGAAAAAATTAGCAATTGCAATGATGTTGGGTATCGCAGCTATGTCTGCTTCTGCCCAGGTAAATTACAAGATGCAAGTGGCTTGCAATCCGCAAGACGTGAAAACGTATGATACAAACCGCCTGCGTAGCAGCTTCCTGATGGAAAAGGTAATGGTTCCTAACGAAATCAATGTTACTTATTCTATGTATGACCGCCTCATCTTTGGGGGTGCCGTACCTGTAACAAAAGAACTGGTACTGGAAACAATCGATCCTCTGAAAGCTAAATTTTTCCTGGAACGCCGCGAACTGGGTGTTATCAACATTGGTGGCGAAGGTATCATAACTGTTGACGGCAAAGAATATACACTGAATTTCAAAGATGCATTGTATGTAGGAAGAGGCAAGCAGAAAGTGACTTTCAAGAGCAAAGACTCCAGCAAACCTGCTAAATTCTATATCAACTCAGCTACCGCTCACAAAGAATACAAAACTCAGCTGATCACCATCGACGGTCGTAAAGGTTCTCTGAAAGCTAACTCATTCCCTGCAGGAAAGATGGAAGAAAGTAACGACCGCGTTATCAACCAGCTGATTGTTAATAATGTACTTGAAGAAGGTCCTTGCCAACTACAAATGGGATTGACAGAACTGAAACCGGGCAGTGTATGGAACACCATGCCGGCACATACTCACACTCGCCGCGTAGAAGCATATTTCTACTTCAACGTACCGGAAGGCAATTCTATCTGCCACTTCATGGGCGAACCTCAGGAAGAACGTATCGTATGGATGCAGAATGAACAAGCTATCATGTCACCGGAATGGTCTATCCACGCAGCTGCCGGAACAAGCAACTATATGTTTATCTGGGGTATGGCTGGTGAAAATCTTGACTATGGCGACATGGATAAGATCAAATATACAGAAATGCGCTAATCATTGCGCAGTTTTTTAGCACATATCAAGTGATCCGAAAAGCTTCATCCTTTCCCCAAAACAGGAAAAGGATGAAGCTTTCCGGATTTGTCATATTCTTCCCCCAAAGAGACCAAATGTTACGATAATACATTACTATGTACAAATTATATGTATAATGCAACGAATTATACATGATTTTGACCAATTATTACAAAAAAAAATCAGCTGAAATACCGACCTTTGTCAGCAAATCAAAATCTATTTAAATCCATTATCATGAATGCATTTCAAAAAACAGGCGAAAAGATGACAAACTACAGATGGACGATCTGTGCGATGCTATTTTTTGCTACTACAGTTAACTATCTCGACCGCCAGGTACTTTCGCTGACCTGGGATGAATTTATCAAACCGGAATTTCACTGGGATGAATCGCACTACGGTACTATCACTTCCGTATTTTCTATTGTTTACGCAATATGTATGTTGTTTGCCGGTCGCTTTGTGGACTGGATGGGAACGAAGAAAGGATTCCTTTGGGCTATTGGTGTATGGTCTGCCGGTGCCTGCCTTCACGCCGTTTGCGGTGTTGTTACAGAAGCTCAGGTAGGACTTCACAGTGCTGCCGAACTGGCCGGAGCTACCGGAGACGTTGTTGTGACAATCGCTACTGTCAGTATGTATTGTTTCCTAGCTGCACGCTGTATACTTGCTCTCGGAGAGGCCGGTAACTTCCCCGCTGCTATTAAAGTAACTGCCGAGTACTTCCCTAAGAAGGACCGTGCCTACGCTACTTCTATCTTTAACGCCGGTGCTTCTATCGGTGCTTTGATCGCTCCGTTGACAATTCCTATCCTTGCTAAGGCTTTTGGTTGGGAAATGGCATTTATCGTTATTGGTGGACTCGGCTTTATCTGGATGGGGTTCTGGGTATTTATGTATGATGCTCCTTCAAAGAGCAAATACGTAAACAAAGCCGAGCTTGAATATATCGAACAAGACCAGAATGAAGCCGGTGCCGGTCCGAAGACTGAAGAAAAAGACGAGAAAAAGATGAGATTCTGGCAATGTTTCAGTTACAAACAGACTTGGGCATTTGTCTTTGGCAAATTCATGACTGACGGGGTATGGTGGTTCTTCCTGTTCTGGACTCCGTCTTACCTGAATTCTCAATTTGGCATCAAAACATCTGATCCTCTGGGAATGGGACTAATCTTCACACTTTACGCAATCACCATGTTATCAATCTACGGTGGTAAGCTTCCTACTATCTTTATCAACAAGACTGGTATGAATCCTTATGCAGCGCGTATGAAAGCGATGCTGATTTTCGCATTCTTCCCGCTAGTAGTACTGCTGGCACAGCCTTTGGGAACATTCTCTCCCTGGTTCCCTGTTATCCTTATTGGTATTGGGGGAGCAGCTCACCAGTCCTGGTCAGCTAATATCTTCTCTACTGTCGGTGATATGTTCCCCAGAACAGCGATTGCAAGTATCACAGGTATTGGCGGTATGGCCGGCGGTATCGGCTCCATGATTCTACAGAAAGTAGCAGGTAACCTATTCGTATACGCTTCCGGAACAACGATGCTGGACGGTAAAGAAGTGGAAATGACAAAAGATCTGCTGGAACAAGGAGCACAATTTGTACATCCTGCCATGACATTCATGGGCTTCGAAGGCAAACCAGCCGGATACTTCGTCATCTTCTGCGTATGTGCAGTTGCTTACCTGATCGGTTGGGTAATCATGAAAGCACTGGTACCTAAGTACAAACCTATCGTATTGGATTAATCCCAATATAATAATATAGAATAAAAACAGGAGGACGACTCATACAAGTTTGTCCTCCTGTTTTTATTAACCAATTATTTATTCAAAAAAGCTCAAAAACAAAAAAGCCTCTTCTCACGAAGAAGGCTTTTTAGGTTTACTTATTCTTCATAGCCATTCTGCCTATTTTACAAAACATATTGTGCATTCAAACAATGAAGGATAGTAAACGTTAAGATGAAAAAAAGGGAAGTCTCACGACTTCCACAATTCTTCTAACCTTAAATCTAAATCTCTATGAAAAAAACGTATTGCAAAGATAGGGGTTTGTTCAACAAATAGGTGTTAATGAATTGCATAAAGAGAGAATAAAAATTAACGACTGCAAAAATTACGCAATAATCCGAAGGCTCTCTATTAATTTTAATAAACTTTTATAGAGTGGATTACGCTCAAGCAAAGCCGGCACACCTGTCAGAAGCATTTGTTTTCTTGCACGCGTCAGAGCGACGTTCAATTTCCGGTCAATCAGAATTCCATCTTCTTCTGTCAGATTAGAAAGGAATTTCAGTTGATACGGATAGTTCACACAGAATGAATAAATAATCACATCCCGCTCACTTCCCTGAAAGCGTTCTACGGTATCGATCAATATCTGATTCAGTGCAGGGATGTCAAGAGCCTCTATTTCTTTCTTGATTAAAGCGATCTGACTGCGATAGGGAGTAATGATTCCCAATGTACGGGAAGCATCAAAGGTCTCTGAATGTTCTTTATATACATCTGCAGCCAAACGGGCGGCTATCTGTGCTTCCGAACGGTTTGTCTTTGCGGAAGATCCCATCGGTTCGGGTTGCGAAGGGTAGAAAACCAGTCGGTCGATATGTTCGGAGTCTTCCAGTTGATGCGGAAGCCCGACAGGCAGCAGGCGGCCTTCATAGAAAGCACGGTTTGCAAACAGAGCAACTTTAGGATGCATACGCCCCTGACGGCAAAGCATATCGTAAAGATGATGGGCATCAGTATGCTGGCGGACTGTACGATACAGTCTTTCAAACAAAGAATCCTTCAGGTTCTTCAACCCGATAGCGGACAGGGATTCATCATAAATTTCCGACTGTTCCGAATTCTGCAAGACGACGGCAGGAAGTTGTTTATGATCGCCTATCAGAATAAATTTGTCAACGGCATCTTTCCCATTTTCTCCCCGGGCACAAAGAATGCCCAGTAGCTGCGGTTCCAATATCTGAGTAGCCTCATCGACAATAGCCACATTGAAATGTTTCAATCTGAAAAGTTCCGGTTTGGCGGAGATAGACGCTACTGTACCTACCAATATACGGCAGCGGTTGATACGTTCGTAAACCTCGCTACGACGCATACAGGCAGCCAGTTCATTTTCTATCAGATGCCCCCGATAGCTCTCGTCGCATGAAAGTTCGCTTCCTACACGAATAAAATCAACTTCCGGACGAATGGAGGAAAGGGCTTTGCAAATTTCATCAACCGCACGGTTGGTATACGAAAGCAATAAAATCTGAGCATTTTCATCCTCATAAAAGGTTTCAACCATCTTTTTTAGTGCACAAGATGTTTTGCCGGTTCCCGGGGGGCCTACCAACAGGAAGTAATCTTTTGCAGCTTTGGCTTTCAAGGCGATACGGAGAAAATCATTAGCAGCTTCGGCTATCTGCGCATTCAATGTCTCATCAAACTGTGGTTCCCGCTGAGAAAGCAGCAAGTCACGACGTTCTTTGGTAGCAGACATAAAAGCATAGAGCCCTTGATACATGCTGCGGAAAGTAGTATCCATCGCATCGTGTTCGATAGCGTAAAGACTATCAGACGGAAGAACTGAAGAATTCTGCTGTGTAGCACGAAGGCGGATACAGATTTCATTCTCGTTCAGAAAGTCGATATTCCCTTTAAATACCATCTTATTAGTAACGTTGTCCGCATCCGAATTCCGTTCATAAAGAACGATAGCATCGCCTTGACGAAAGTTAGGAAGGACGTCTGACGCATCTTCTGCCGGCATTCCCGGAGGTGCCGACGGTACCAGCAGTAAATGGGCTTTATGCTCATCAGCTGCGTGATTCTCTTTAATTCTTAAATCATAGATAATCTCTCCCGATTCACATTTCTCCGCTAAAGTGGAAAGCCATAGAGAAGCTGCTCCTGTACACCCTTCATAATCCACATCACCGGATTTGGATGTATAAAGCTCCTTTGTTATAAAATTATAGAGGGCATAGAAATAGCTTTTTTCCAAAGAAGAAAGAGAACTCAGTTTTTCTTGAAAGTTATCAATGGAAGGGCGCAGATACGTTTCCCAGAAACGTCCGGACAGCCCTCGCTCATTTAATACGGAAGCCTTGATTTCTTCCAGCTTCTGTGCCGTGTATTCAAGACTGTTCCGCAACTGGACACCATATTCGTCCGCCACAATCCGGTTGCGCAAATCGATCACCCGACGGACCATTGCCCACGAAGGACGGGAAGGATAGAGCAATGGATAGCGAGTATAGAGCAGATAGGCTTTCACCTTCCGGTGATCCATCCCCATTGAGTATTGCAGAACAGCCTGATAAAGCAACATCTGCACTTTATTATTCTCTTTCGGCTCTACTTTTCCACGAATCGCATATTCGTCAGCTTTACCCGATTTCATTTCGATAAAGGAAGACATATCGCGTTGCATATAGTCGAGCCGTCCTTGCAGACCGAGTGCTTCGCATATATAAGAAGGTTCGAGCACGGCATCCGTTTTATCCAGTTCATAGCCGGCTGCATGAAAGGTGTCATTCACCGTCTCACGAATATGATCGAAATGAAGTTTGCAGTCATCAAAGAACTGCCGTTCCTTTTCCCGGTCACGCAGATCGGCACAAGCCGCCAGCTCAATAGGATAACGGCGGAAAGCTTTCCGCATACATTTCAGATAGTCGACCTCTCCCTCTGCATGTATCCACTCATCGAGGAAAAGGTTGGCTATATTTCCTAAAAGTAATGGACGTGCATTCTCTATCGGCTGCAGGCGGGAAAGGAAATAGTTTGCCGGATGATGTCCATAATCCCGATAACATTCTGCCAATGAACTGATATCAATCAGGTAGTCCGGTTCAAGGACAATGAACGAAGGGGTGAGAAAGCCAGCTTCGTCAACAGAGACATCCAGCAAGTTGAGTTGTGCATGACGCCAAAGTAACCGGCAAGTCTCCGCAAATTCTTCATTTATCTGAGGAATATTATAACGAACGCGCAACGGTTCATCCGCTATTTCATCCAAAGGGGTCACATACAGATACTGCTCATCGGAATACTGAAAACAGACACGCATCCGCTGGACGCGCTTGTGTGCCGGAGGAGCCACGATATAAGTGGCATCCGTTCGGGGAAGCAACTGATACAGTTCCTGTGGAATATCTTCCTCAAAAAGTTTACGGATGAAGAAAGCCAACGTCTTCGCATCCCGCAGAAGATGTTCACGGGTAGGTTCCTGCTGTCGGTTCAGAATCGCATTGGAAGTCAGCCGGAAGGTATGTAGCCTGTTCTGTTCTGCCGCAGAAAGCCCCACTTTAGCCGCTACAAAACTAATTCGTGCGGAAAGATCGGTCATCTGCAAGCTCCCATTGTGCATATGTAAGCGACAAAGCCTTTCGAGCAAATCGCGCATCTGTTTGTAACCGACTGTCAGTTGCAAATGATCTGCTTTACAAACAGCTAAAAGGATTTCATAAGATTCTCTTCCTTCATTTTCCATACGACAAAGGTACATGATAAAAATTACATCTGAAGAATATCTTCTTCAGATGTAGAGCAACGAACGATAAATAATTAGGTTTATCAGACTTTTGCCACGCCTTCTTCCTCTTCTTCTTCCAATTCAGGCACCTCTTTCTTATCCTTTATCATCAGAATACTCATTTCATAGAGCAGATAAAGCGGGATAGCTACCACACTCAGTGTGAACGGGTCGCCAGTCGGAGTGATAATAGCCGCAGCGATTACGATGATGACAACTGCATGACGGCGATATTTGCGCAGGAAAGACTTATTGACTACTCCCAGCAAAGACAACAACCAAGTCACCAAAGGAAGTTCAAAAGCCAACCCCATACAGAGAATCAGCATCATAAAGTTATCGATATACGAATTGAGCGACAGAATATTCTCGACTTCCGAACTCAACTGATAGGTAGAAAGGAAACGGAGCGTCAACGGATATACCATAAAGTACCCCATAAGCACACCGATAAAGAACATACCGGTTCCTATGGTCAATGCCTTCCTCACTCCTTTCCGTTCATTCGGATAAAGGGCCGGATTGATAAAACGCCAGACCTCAAAGAAGATATAAGGCATAGCTGTCACTACCGACATCCAGAAGGCTGTCGACATATGTATAAAGAAAGGAGCTGCCAAATTGATATTGACAAGCGTCACCTTAAACTCCTGCGTAAAGAATTCATCAGTCAAATCGAATTTCTGACCGATATAGCGTAGTAAGTCGTAAAATACAAAATCATTATGGCAAGGCGCCAGTATTATATGGTCGAACAAATAGGGCATCGCTATGAAATAGCCGATTGCCAATACAAACCATACCCCGATAACACGAAAAAGTACCCGACGCAACTCATCCAAATGATCCCAGAAGGTCATTTCTGCCATTGCTTATTATTTCTTAGCTGAATCTGCCGGTGCGTCGATTTCGTCTTTTGCCTTATTGATTTCTTCTTTTGCCTCGTTCACGCCATCTTTAAAGCTCTTTACTCCTTTTCCTAACCCACGCATCAATTCGGGGATTTTCTTACCACCAAAAAGGAGAAGAATAACAAGAGCAATAATGATCCATTCAGAGCCACTAGGCAAAAAGCCTAATAATAATAAGTTTGTCATATGTTTATTTATTATAGAGGTTTATTAGTTGGTGCAAAGATAATTATTTTAATGGATAATGGAGAATGGATAATGGATAATTTGCTATGCAGATGATTGTGCAACTCATTTTTTATTCATTATCCAATCCATTGTCCATTATCCATTGTCCATTATCCATTAAAGAAAGTAGACTCGTTTTACCCGGTTCGAAATACTGGTCAGCACTTCGTAAGGAATAGTATCCAGTTTATCCGAAAGAGTGGTTATCGGCAGGTCATCACCAAAGATGATAGCCTTGTCACCTTCTCTGCAATCGATATCTGTCACATCAATCATACAGACATCCATACAGATGTTTCCGACATAAGGGGCTTTCTTGCCATTCACCAGACAATAGGCATTGCCACGTCCCAGATGACGATTCAAGCCATCGGCGTAACCGATAGGAATAGCTGCAATGCGGGAAGGGCGTGCCAGATGCCCCATCCGGCTATAACCTACCGTATCTTCTTCGGGTACATCCCGAATCTGAAGGATTGTCGTTTTCAGCGTACTTACATTATTGATAATCGAATTGTCGATCGGACTTACTCCATAAAGTCCTATTCCCAGGCGTACCATATCAAACTGTGCACCGGGGAAACGTTCAATACCGGCAGTATTGCAGATATGACGCAGAATCTTGTGAGAGAAGGCTTCCTGCAATTCCTGAGAACCTTTCTCGAACAGCTCAATCTGTTGACGGGTAAAGAAGTCGAACTGCGCCGAATCACTTCCCACAAAATGAGAGAACACCGACCGGGGAATAACTGCATTCTGACTTTTCAAACGGCGAATCAACAAAGGAATTTCATCAATGGAAAATCCTAGACGATGCATACCCGTATCCAGTTTCACATGAATCGGGAAGTTGGTTATTCCTTCTTTTTCTGCTGCTTTAATCAGCGCGTCGAGCAAATGGAAATTATATACTTCCGGTTCGAGTTTATAATCAAACATCGTTTTGAACGATGTCAGTTCCGGGTCCATGATGATAATAGAAGAAGTGATACCTGCTTTACGAAGTTCGGAACCTTCATCGGCGACAGCTACAGCAAGGTAGTCGACATGGTGCTCCTGCAACGTTTTGGCTATCTCGTATGAACCGGCTCCGTAAGCTGCAGCTTTCACCATGCAGATTATTTTTGTCTCCGGATGACGGAGCATGGAACGATAATGATTCAAATTGGCAATCATCGCGCCCAAATTGACTTCCAGAATCGTTTCATGCACTTTCAGTTCCAGTTCTTCCGACACCAGATCAAAGTTAAACACACGGGAGCCTTTTATCAGGATAACTTCCGAATGCAGAGATTTGAAAAGACCTGATCTCAGCAATGCGTCCGTATCCGGAAAGAAATATCGTTCGGGCGTACCTTCAAAGCGGGCGGCACACGAAGAAATCTCCGCTCCTACACCAATCAGTTTGTTAATGCCCCGACTCTGAATCAGCTGTGCTACCCGACGGTAAAGCGTAGCTGTACTCTGTCCTGTCTCCAGAATATCCGATAAGATGAGTGTTCGTTTAAACCCTTTCTTCTCGGAACGGCGTACCAGAAAATCAAGCGCTATATCTAAGGAAGCCAGATCTGAATTGTAGCTGTCGTTGATCAGAACACAATTATTTTTACCTTCTTTTACTTCCAGACGCATGGCGATCGGTTCGAGCCGTGCCATTCGTTCGGTTATCTGGTCAGCAGGTGTCATCAGATAAAGACAAGCTGCCAGACAGTTCAACGCATTCTCGATGGAAGCATCGTCTATAAAAGGGATGCAGAAGATGTTATCCATATCCAGATAGCGGTAAGCGATCACCGTATGGTCTTCTTTTTTGGTCACTTTACTGATATAAAGCGGGCGTTCTATATCCTTGCAACTCCAGGCTATTTCACGTGCTGTCAACATCGACTTTGCCACGCAATTACTGATCAGCTCGTTATCTCCATTATAGATCACTACATCACAATCTTTAAAGAGGGTGAGTTTCTCCATACATTTCTCTTGCAATGAAAAGAAATTCTCCTGATGGGCACCACCTATATTGGTCAGAATACCGATAGTCGGTTTAATCATCCGCTTCAATGCTCCCATCTCTCCCATTTCGGAGATGCCGGCTTCGAAGATACCCAGTTCGGCTTCTTCATTCAGTTGCCAGACAGACAAGGGAACACCGATCTGCGAGTTGTAACTACGGGGCGAACGGATAATGCAGCGGTCAGGGCTTAATAATTGATGCAACCACTCTTTCACAATGGTCTTTCCATTACTACCCGTGATGCCGATTACCGGAATCTTAAAATTCTCCCGATGGGCTTCGGCCAGTTTTTGCAAAGCCTTCAATGGATTCGCTACAATTAAAAAATTAAGATCACCTTCCAATTTCCACTCTCCGCTCTCCATTCTTTTAAAGTCCTTTTCCGCCACCACAAAATTGCGCACTCCCCGGTCATACAGTTCGGGGATGTAACGTGCACCATTATTACGTTTGGTGGTTAGAGCAAAAAACAGGGTTTCTTCCGGAAAACTCAAAGAGCGGCTATCTGTAAGTAGCCAATCAATCGTCGCTTCGCACTCTCCTACACGGCGTGCACCGATATATTCGGCTATGGATTCAATCGTATATGACATAGTTCTTTTTCTTTTTGAAAGTCTAAGTACGGGTATTTTCCGTTAAGTCGTTCGATTTTTAACACTATTTGTCCTAAAAAGCGTTGATACGCTTCCGACTCCGGATGAAAAGGCTTGTGTGACAAGTCTCTGGATATATCTTCTACGGCAGTAATCAGCTGCTTTGTTTCAGCAGAAAAGAAGGTTTCCGAGAAACGTTCCCACAGATAACGGACAGTCATCGGTGACGGATGGAGCATATCATCGGCATAGAAACGATAATCACGGAGTTCATCCAACACAATCTCATAAGAAGGGAAATAGAATACATGTTCCGGAAACCGTTGTTGCAGGCGGTCGATTGCAAGCAACAGCGTCGATTTACTCAACTGGTTAGCATGCATCCCGTCACGTATATGCCGGATAGGGCTAACCGTGAATAAGATCTTCAAGCCGGAGTTACGTGCAACGATACTGGTAATAAGCGAGGTATATTCGTTCACGATCTCATCGACTGAAAGAATCCGACGGTTGAAGTGACTTTCCGGCAGTTTATGACAATTAGAGACTACTTGCCTTGTTTCTTTCTGCTCGTACACGTAAGCAGTACCGAAAGTCAGCATCAGCCAGTCGAGCTCATGAACAGAACGGTGAGCCTGCGACAGGCGAGTGTTTATCTTTTGAAGAACTCCCTCCGGAGATGACGCGGAAAATGAACCATGATGCATCGGACTATGCCAACACTCCTTATACAGGAATAAATCTTTCTCCTGATATACCTTTCCCTTCAATATCTCCACTAAAGCGGCAGAGACAGACAGCGGATTATAGAGAATCCCAAAAGGATTCATGTCAACACGGAACTTATTTTCAGCCAACAGCGAGCCTATGTTTTCAGCAAAACAAGAACCCATCAGAAGAATCCGTTCTGAATGACTGATAAGCGGTGAACCCGTCGGCAGTTCTACCTTTGTTTGAAAATCCATATATTCTCCTTCTTTCGATTGTTTCTATAGAGCAAAAGTACGACAAAGATAAGATATTCCATTTTATCTTCAGCACACAAATAATGATATTCTCTACTCAAACATCCTAAAGCCACTTCGCTACGACGTCAGCCATTAATTGGAAAGTTACTTTCCATGCAAGGAAAAGAATCACTTGACTTAAGGAAAAAGTGTCTTCTCCCGTTAGAAATCTATAAACGCAACTTGCAATTATAAAAACGAAGCTTGCATTTATATAATCAAAACTTGCAATTACAAAAACAAAGCTTGCAATTATACTTTGGAATGGGAGGAAAATAACTTATCTTCCTGCGAAGTAGAAGTTTGCTATAAAGGATAAACAAGTTAAGTCCACATACTTCATACGAACAAGCCGGTTTAAAAAGCTGTGAACGACGGGATTCCTTCCGACAGCTTAGCTTTAACAATAAGAATTTAAGCAAAAAGAAAGGGCTTCCGCTTTCTTTTTCGTATTTTTGCACCAAATTTTCTCGAATCATGAAGAATGAACCGATATATAACTTGCTAAACTCAATCAATAGCCCTGATGATCTGCGCCGTCTGGAAGTAGACCAACTGCCGGAAGTATGCGATGAATTAAGGCAAGACATTATTAAAGAACTCTCCTGTAACCCGGGGCACTTCGCTGCCAGCCTCGGTACTGTGGAACTGACTGTAGCCCTGCACTACGTCTACAATACACCTTATGACCGTATTGTATGGGACGTAGGACATCAGGCATACGGCCACAAAATTCTCACAGGACGGCGTGAAGCATTTTCCACTAACCGGAAACTGGGAGGCATTCGTCCTTTCCCTTCTCCTGAAGAGAGCGAATACGATACCTTCACCTGCGGACACGCTTCTAATTCCATCTCTGCCGCCCTCGGCATGGCTGTTGCCGCTGCCAGAAAGGGAGACGACCAACGCCATGTGATAGCCATTATCGGAGATGGTTCGATGAGTGGAGGACTGGCTTTTGAGGGACTGAACAATTCTTCAACTACCCCGAACAACCTGCTTATCATACTGAATGATAATGATATGGCCATTGACCGTAGTGTCGGTGGAATGAAACAATACCTGTTCAACCTGACAACTTCGAACCGCTACAACCAACTGCGTTTCAAGGCTTCCCGCCTGCTATTCAAGCTCGGCATCCTGAACGACGAACGCCGCAAAGCACTTATCCGTTTCGGCAATAGTCTGAAATCAATGGCTGCCCAACAACAGAATATATTCGAAGGGATGAACATCCGCTACTTCGGTCCTATCGACGGACACGACATAAAGAACCTTTCACGAGTATTGCGCGACATTAAAGACTTGAAAGGTCCCAAAATACTGCATCTCCACACGATTAAAGGAAAAGGATTCGCCCCTGCCGAAAAACATGCTACCGAATGGCACGCTCCCGGCAAATTCGACCCTATCACCGGAGAACGTTTTGTGGCTAATACGGAAGGAATGCCTCCCCTGTTTCAAGACGTCTTCGGAAATACATTAGTGGAATTGGCAGAATCCAATCCGAAAATTGTAGGTGTAACACCCGCCATGCCTTCCGGTTGTTCGATGAACATTCTTATGTCTAAGATGCCCAAACGGGCTTTCGACGTAGGTATTGCCGAAGGTCACGCCGTTACTTTCTCCGGAGGAATGGCGAAGGATGGTTTGCTCCCCTTCTGCAACATCTATTCATCGTTTATGCAACGGGCTTATGACAATATTATCCATGATGTAGCTATTCAGAACCTTCCTGTAGTTCTCTGCCTCGACCGTGCGGGCCTTGTAGGAGAAGATGGTCCGACGCATCATGGTGCGTTCGACATGGCTTATCTGCGCCCGATACCTAATCTGACCATCGCCTCCCCCATGGATGAGCATGAATTACGGCGACTGATGTACACGGCACAGCTGCCGGACAAAGGTCCGTTCGTACTCCGCTACCCACGTGGCCGCGGTGTGTTGGTCGACTGGAAATGCCCGCTCGAAGAAATTCCCGTAGGCAAAGGACGAAAATTGAAAGATGGAAAGGATGTGGCTGTCATCAGCATAGGTCCTATCGGTAATAAAGCAGCCAATGCCATCGCCCGCGCCGAAGCAGAATCAGGAAAAAGCATCGCCCACTACGACCTGAGATTCCTCAAACCACTGGATGAGGAACTGCTGCATGAAGCAGGCCGAAAATTCCGTCACATCGTCACCATAGAAGACGGAACGATTCAGGGAGGAATGGGAAGTGCCGTACTCGAATTTATGGCCGACCATGCATATACCCCGACCATCAAACGCATCGGAATTCCGGATAAATTCGTGCAACACGGTACGATACCCGAGCTATATCAGCTCTGCGGAATGGATGAAGACAGTATAACAAAGGAACTGCTGAAACAATGTGAGCTTCTGCCCAGCATGAGCAAAATAAAAGAATTAACGAACTGAAAATGAAGATTATTATCGCAGGTGCCGGCAATGTAGGCACCCACCTGGCTAAATTATTGTCACGGGAAAAACAGGACATTATCCTGATGGACGATGACGAAGAAAAACTAAGTGCTCTTAGCGCCAACTTCGATTTGCTGACAGTCACAGCTTCTCCTTCTTCCATCTCGGGACTGAAAGAGGTAGGTGTGAAAGAGGCGGATTTGTTCATCGCAGTCACTCCCAACGAAAGCCAGAATATGACTGCCTGTATGCTAGCCACGAATCTAGGAGCTAAAAAGACGGTCGCCCGCATCGACAATTACGAATATCTTCTACCCAAAAACAAGGAATTTTTCCAAAAGTTGGGTGTACATTCGCTGATTTATCCGGAAATGCTGGCTGCCAAGGAAATCGTATCTTCCATGCGCATGAGCTGGGTACGTCAATGGTGGGAGTTCTGTGGAGGTGCCTTGATACTGATCGGTACCAAGATGCGCGAAAAAGCAGAAATATTGAATATTCCTCTTCATGAACTGGGTGCACCCGATATTCCCTACCACGTGGTAGCCATCAAACGAGGTACGGAAACCATCATTCCACGCGGAGATGATGTTATCAAACTACATGATATTGTTTATTTCACTACTACACGAAAATATATTCCTTATATCCGAAAAATAGCCGGTAAAGAGGACTATGCCGATGTACGCAACGTTATGATCATGGGCGGAAGCCGTATTGCTGTCCGTACCGCCCAGTACGTGCCGGATTATATGCAAGTGAAAATCGTAGATAATGATATCAACCGCTGCAACCGACTGACTGAATTATTGGACGATAAAACAATGATAATCAACGGGGATGGCCGGGACATGGACCTTCTCATCGAAGAAGGATTAAAAAATACCGAAGCATTTGTCGCTTTAACGGACAATTCGGAAACGAATATCCTCGCCTGCCTCGCCGCCAAACGAATGGGAGTGGAAAAGACGGTAGCGGAAGTAGAGAACATCGATTATATCGGCATGGCAGAAAGCCTTGATATCGGCACCGTCATCAATAAAAAGATGATTGCTGCCAGCCATATTTATCAGATGATGCTGGATGCCGATGTATCCAATGTGAAGTGTCTGACATTCGCCAATGCCGATGTAGCTGAGTTTACCGTGCCCGCCGGAGCAAAGATTACCAGAAATTTAATCAAGGACTTGGGATTGCCTAAAGGAACGACCATCGGAGGAATGATCCGTAATGGCGAAGGAGTGCTCGTAACGGGAGATACGCTGATTCGTCCCGGAGATCATGTTGTTGTATTCTGTCTGAGTATGATGATCAAGAAAATTGAAAAGTTCTTTAATTAGCAAGTATTAGGTGTTAAGTATCAGGTATTAAGTATTAGGTACTAACCGTAGCCGCTTATACTTGGCGCATAATACTTAATACCTAAAACAGACTGTTTATGATTAATTCGAAGATGATATATCGCATCATGGGGTTTCTGTTACTGATAGAAACAGCTATGTTAATGTGTTGTGGTGGCGTTTCACTATTCTATAAGGAAGACGACTTAAATAGTTTCCTGCTTTCATCAGCTATCACAACCTTCGTAGGGGTGATTATGCTCGCTATCGGAAGAGGGGCTGAGAAATCACTCAACCGTCGCGACGGATATGTTATTGTCAGTGTAGCCTGGATCACATTCTCTCTTTTTGGAATGTTGCCTTATTATATAGGTGGTTATATTCCAAATGTTACTGATGCCTTCTTCGAGACTATGTCCGGATTTAGCAGTACAGGTGCCACCATCATGAACAATATAGAATCAATGCCTCACGGCATCCTCTTCTGGCGGGCAATGACACAATGGATAGGTGGTTTGGGAATTGTGTTCTTTACGATTGCTGTTCTTCCGATTTTTGGTATGGGAGGTATCCAGGTATTTGCAGCCGAAGCCAGCGGTCCTACTCACGACAAAGTACACCCACGTATCGGAGTTACTGCCAAATGGATCTGGGGAATCTATGCCGGAATGACCGGAACACTGATTATCTTACTGGTATTTGGAGGGATGGGGCTTTTCGACAGCATCTGCCATGCTTTTACTACTACCAGTACTGGCGGATTCTCTACTAAACAAACAAGCATTGAATATTATCACTCGCCTTACATAGATTATGTGATATCTATTTTCATGTTTCTATCGGGAGTCAATTTCACTTTATTATTGTTGATGTTCAACGGAAAAATAAAGAAGTTCATTCATGATGCCGAACTGAAGTTCTATTTCATATCTGTTGCTTTTTTCACAATTTTCATTGCTGTCTGGCTTTATCAGACCAGTTCGATGGGAGCAGAAGAGGCATTCCGAAAGTCTCTGTTTCAAGTTATATCACTGCAGACTTCCACCGGTTTTGCTACTGCTGACTATATGCTCTGGCCTTCTATTCTTTGGGGCTGTCTTCTTATCGTTATGATAATAGGGGCTTGTGCAGGTAGTACGACAGGCGGTATCAAATGTATCCGCATGGTCATTCTCTTCAAGGTTGCCAAGAATGAGTTTAAACATATTCTGCACCCCAATGCTGTATTACCCGTACGAGTGAATAAACAGGTTATCTCCCCTTCTATCCAGTCCACCGTACTGGCTTTCACATTCTTATATGCAGTTATCGCTATTGTCAGCATACTTATTATGATGGGATTCGGAGTAGGATTCCTTGAATCAATCGGAACAGTCATATCAAGCATCGGTAACATGGGACCGGGACTCGGCACGTGTGGCCCAGCCTTCTCGTGGAGTGAATTGCCTGATGCAGCCAAATGGCTACTCTCCTTTCTGATGCTTCTCGGACGTCTGGAGCTATTTACGGTATTGCTGCTGTTCAGTTCCGACTTTTGGAAAAAGAATTAATTGAACATCATATATAAAAAAGGTGCCGACTATTAGCCGGCACCACAATACACCAATTCAAACCTTTACTAACTTATCTAAAACCAATATTATATCTTTCTCAGAATAATCTTTCTTACTACTGGTTTGTTGATTTCGTAAATCTTGGAAACCAGAACATCCATCTCTTGTTCACGTGCATCACGAATCTCTTTAAACATCATCTTTGAATAAAGATCTCGACGTCCCTTCAACCACATGTTCTTCTCTACATTTTCATCCATCACTTCAATAGCCTTTCTGTCATTAGCAAACAATAAACCTTTTTGTTGGAAGAAACCAAACTGGCACCACGCATATTCTCTAAATGTTCTTTCAAGTTCCCAACGGTACTCATTGAGATGCATGATAGCTAATGCCTGCTGGTATTGTGGAGTTTTAGATTCTGCAGCCAAGTTTATACCCTTTGCCAAATCAGCAGCATCCCAGGTTCCTATTTCCTGATTGTCAATCAACAGTTTATATTGCCCCTTCAAACCGGTAACTTTCAGCAATTCTGTGTTCATTTCTTCCATAAAAGGAACTTCTTTTATAACTTCTGCCTGACTCTTCTTAGATCCCCAACCACGTGCAATAGTATCCAAAGGATAAGGCAATGCCTCTGCCAGATAATCAAAACTAATATCTTTGCCTATCTTCTTTATATTCGAGATGGTACAACCTTCTGCCTTCACTGCTTGTTTCTTATTCGCATTGATTTCCATGTTGGCCACATCTTTACCAGCAAAACCTTGTGCTTTCAGGAAAAGATAAGCCATCACCATATGACCGTCATTGTCCGGATGGATACGATCGTTACCACAAAGAGTAAAACTAGGATCTTTTTGTTGAAGTTCCTGATTTATAGCTACCATAGGTGCATTCCAATCTGTGAATTCCCAACCATTTCTTGCAGCAGATTCTCTTTGATATTCTATGATTCTCTTAATAGTCTCATTTTTTTTCTTAAAGACCGTATTGTCCTTTATTTGCGCAGTTTCGTCATAAGGAGAAGTTCCCGTCATTACAATACGAGTATGTGGCAACTCCTTGAAGCGTTTTTCCATCTGCTGGAAGTTTTTGATGCTTTCCTGATACTTCTGTTCACCAAATTCTTTCGCATTATCACCATTATATTCATAATAACCGGAATCATTCATACCGAAAGTTACCATCAATACAGTAGGATTTTTGCTAAAAATGTCGCCATCCAAACGTTTATTCATATCATACGCTGTATCACCTCCGATACCTCCATTGAATATGCGAATAGGCATATTCGGGAAACGGGTCATGTAATACAACCAGATAAATGAATGGTAACGACCACCATCCGTAATACTATTTCCTAAAAACACAGCTCTGTCACCTTCCTTAAAAGGTTTCACAGTCTGAGCAAACGCAGTAGTATACGCCATGCAAACTGCTGCAACTAATACTAAAAACTTTTTCATTTTATCAATCTATATTTTACAAATACTGTTAATCTACTATGAGGGATAATTTAATAGTATAAACTAAAAATTTTATCACCATCTACTTTCTTTTTATTTTAAATTCTTCATTTTAAAATAAGAAAACTCTGCCGGTACATCCTTATCTCCATAATGTAGTAATCCCGGACGCTGCACTCTATCCCAACGAATCAAGGATTTACCCTTGAAAGGGGTATTCTGCACAGATTGCCATGTTTTTCCATCCAGACTTTTATAAAAGTGGAATATACACCCCTGTTCAACTTCCAATTTCAAATATATCTCTTTACTTGCAAAAGCTGAATCATAAAGTACTGACTCAATATCGTCTTTCACCACTTTCAAAATAAGTTTATCTCCTTCAATTCCCCAAGCAATCAGGTTTTTATCATCGCCATACAAGGTCAATCCTTTCAGTCCTTTGCCTGTGTTTATTACTTTCGTCTCACAGCTATACTGTGGAGATTGAGGACGTAAACATAATGCTGTACCATATTTATTGTTATTCTTTGGAGTACCGGATAAAAATAACTTTCCTTTCTTTAGCACAGCGTGTATATCTGAATAAGGATAATTCCACGTCCAATCAACTTTCAATTGATTCCCCTTAAAATTATCTTCAAAATCCGAAAGAGGCTCTTGCTTTGTACCGACAAAAGGTACAGGCTGTTCAGCTATAGCCAAATTCCCAGTCTGGAAACGCACCCAATGATCATCCGTCATTTCCATTTCTTGCAAAATCGGTTGACGCCCGATAAAGAAACCATCTCCCTTCAAATAAGCGTGACACATATAAAACATACGACCATCAGATGTTCTCACCACAGTACCATGACCACATGATTTATAATCTCCTTCTCCGCCATGAAGAATGGGGTTTCCAGAATATTTTTCATAAGGTCCACCATAATTCCTTGCACGTGCTACATATACATCATAGTCACTAGAAGGACCACAACATCCATGGGCAGCGTATACTATATAATAGTAGTCGCCTTTTTTAAAATGGTACTGTCCTTCCATACCGATTCCCTTTTCATCTACTAAAAGAGTAAAAGGTTCACCATCCAAATGCAAACCATCAGCGGACAGTTTACATCCTAACAATTCTATCGGACGCGTATCCAAACCATAAGCTTTCCAACTGATATACAATTGCCCGTTATCATCATAAATAAATGCATCGATAGCTTCCTTTCCATACTCTACAATCGGACCATGATCGGTAAATTCATGTAAAGGAGAATCAGACGTAGCTACTCCAATATATGATATTCCAGTACTTTTTTGGCGGGCGGTATAATAACAATAAACTTTATTATTATGATAAAACAATTCTGGTGCCCAAAATGAATTAGAAGTCCAGGACGGTTGCTTGGTAAAAACATGCCCTACCTGTTTCCAGTTTACCAGATCCTTGGAGGTAAACATTGGATAAAAAGGTGCCCATTCCGAAGAGGTACCCGTAGCATAATATGTATCTTCAACCCGAATGACGGAAGGATCGGGTACATCTCCCCGAATAACAGGATTTGTGAAGTAGTTGTGTTCTTGTGCCACCATTTGCAATACAAAACAAATACCAAACAAAAAGAGTCCTATCTTTTTCATTGCATTTTATTTCTTAAAAGAATCATACACAGCAACTGCTACACGTGAATCTGCACAACCATAATATAAGTACCATTTCTGATTATGGAATACTAAACCTTCTATAAATACTGTTCCCGCGGGATATTGTCCGCTCTTCTCAAAATCTGATTCCGGAATATAGAATGGTTTATCCAATTGGTCAATCAATTTAGTCGGATCTTTAGCATCAAATAATGCTTGCCCGGCACAATAAGAATTAGCAGTATACAATGTATCCCCCTCTGCACCTGACTTATTCTTACCATTATAAAGCAATAAAATACCTTTATCAGTCATGATTGCAGGTGGACCACACTCTGTCAGGTCACTATCAAATTTACCTTCACGAGGAGTAATTACTTTCAGAAAGTCTCCTTTTTCATCAAGCATTGGTTCCCAATTAATCAAATCCGTGGAAGTAGCTACGTTTACAAATTTTTCTCCCCAATACATCCAATATTTTCCATCAATTTTAGCAATCACTTGTTTGCCATCTACCAATTTTGTGACAATAGAAGCTGATTTGGAAAATTCATCAAAAAAACGTCCGCCATATGCTTTTGCAAAAGCCGGACCATATTTTTCCCATATCTGAAGATCACGAGAAGTAGCTACGGCAAGACGGGCCTGCTTACGATTCCATTGTGTATAAAGCATTACATAAAGGCCATCCTCTGTCACAGCAACTCGCGGATCTTCACACCCCCCTGGCCATTCCAATTCTTTCTGGTTATCATCTGCCGGATAAAATACAGGAACAGTCATCCGGTTAAAATGCAAACCATCATCAGAATAAGCATACCCTAAGCGAGAAGTGCGTGAACCAATTCCTACCGCCGAATTATCTTCTGCCCGGTAAAGCACAACCACTTTACCATCATAAATTGTAGCAGCCGGATTAAAAGTATCACTAGATTCCCATGCTACCGAATCCTGTCTCATTGGGCAATAAAAAACAGTAGTGGTATCAGGAGAAACAATTGGGTTAATACCTTCCGGGCGTTGAAAATCCGCCCATGCCCAATCGGGAAATTCAGATGTTTGCTTCTTCTCTCCACAGGAAGTAATCACTGCTGCAACCATCAATAAATAAGCTATATGTTGAAATTTTCTTTTCATGATTGTTCTTTATAATAGTTCATTAATTAAGGAAAAGATGGTGGAACAACCTTTGCTCCCCACTTCATATCCGGTTTACCCGAAGTACTGTATTCGATAGTAGCTCCGCTGTTGAGTTGATCCCAGTCTATCCATGTACTTTCATGTGATTTTCCGTTTAGCTTCATGGATTTGATATAGATGTCCTTTTCTGAACCTCCCTTTATCACAATATCACCTTTTTTCAAATGCACCTTAACAGATGAAAAGATTGGAGTATTTATCGTAAATCCCCCCACGCCCGGAATCTCCGGATAAAGCCCGATACAAGCAAACACATACCAAGCCCCCATTGTACCCAGATCGTCATTTCCCGGAAGACCGTCTATCTTACTTGAATATTGCTCATTCAACACACGATTAATGATTTCTTGTGTTTTGTATGGACGACCAATCCAATTATATATCCAAGGTATGTGGAAACTCGGCTCATTGCCGGAAGCAAACCATGCATCGTTATATCCGGCATCCAGGCGCGTAAAGAATTCATCCAACCGTTTCTCGGCTTTTTCCTTACCACCTATTATTTCTACCAAACCGACAATATCATAAGGCACCATCCAAAAATAATTCTTATAAGTAGATTCACGGAAGTCTTCACCAAGAGATTTCCATGATCCGTCCGGATTACGTGATTGTAGCCAACCTGTGTCCGGATTATACAAATTCTTCCATGAACGGGCAAAATGGAAATAACGCCAACTGGCAAATTCATCTCCCACTGCATGCAATGCAAACTGTCCGATAGCAAAATCTGCTGAGGTATACTCCAATTGAATAGATGCATTATAATAACCCTTATCCAAATATTGCTTCAATCCCGGGCGAGTCTCCACATCTTGCGACTTAGAACCCGGTTCCTCCGCCCCTTTTCTCATAATCTTGAAGATAGGTTTCGGATCATAGTTACGAGCTCCGAAAGCATAAGCATTAGCAATCAGAATAGGAGTCGGATCTCCCTGCATTACCCCTGTTTCAATATTAGCCATCACCCAACGAGGAAAAGAACCACCGGACTGTTCTGCAAATAATTGATGGGAAATAACAATATCGGAAGCTACCTCCGGATCAAGCATGGATAATAATTGAATCTGTGTACGATATGTATCCCAATTACTAAAAGAAGTATAATGTTTAGAACGTGACTTATGCACTCTGAAATCCGCTCCCATATATTCCCCATTTACATCGCTACAAACATTCGGGTGAATAAATGAACGATATAAATGTGTATAGAATTGGGTCGTACGATCGGGATTGGTACCCTCCACTTCAATCATACCCAAATAATGATTCCATTTTGCCTCCGCTTGATTCTGTATCTTTTGGAAATCCCATTCTGTATTTTCGGCTTTCAAATTTTCACGTGCATTCTCTACTGAAACATAAGAAACTCCAATCTTATATTGAATATTCTTCTTTTTGTTTACATCGAAAGTAAAGTATACACCAGAATACTCTCCTTCCGCAAAAGTTGTATTTGGCATCAATTCTTCTCTTTTCCATGTACCGGTTTCTAAAGCATCGGTATCAAACTCTGCAACAAAATAGACTTTATACGGAGTACGAAGTCCACAGAAATTTCCTCCTTCTGCATAACCTTCACACTTATTCGGGGCAGTAATAACAATAGCAGCCTGTTCAATAGGAGTTGCAGAAATACCTCCACCGATGATTATTGTACCATATTGTTGATCTGCCGGATATTCATAGCTAGCCATCCCCGTTCGCTCGGTCACTGTCAGTTTTGCTTTGATATCCTCTTGCACCATAGCCTCATAATAACCGGCATGTCCTTTTTCTTCAGATATATTTATACGATAGTTAAGGATATTATCTGGAGACATTTTCAGTTTTCCTTTCACTGGAAAAGTAGGAAAATTTCCCATATGCTCACAACCACCACCACTCAACTGATTGATGACAAACCCCGACCTTTTAGAGAAATAAGATGGAGTAAATTGCACCATTCCGTAAGGATAAGTTGCTCCCGGATAGAGATATCCGGAAGTCAGTCCGGTACCTTTTGTTCCAATCAATGTATTGACTTGGCAAGCATAATCATCAGCCACAGCTTGTGTTGCAACCATTCCTCCTAAAATAAGAGAGAACAATAAACTAAATAAGAATTTATATTTCATTCCGGATGTTCTTTAGTAGAGTCTATTTCGAATAAGAAACAGGAATACCACTAATAGTATCCTATTTCGTTATTCGAATAAAATCTATCGTATTATTGAACTTTATTCTTTGATTCTTTATTCTTTAGACAAAGAGAAAGGAGCAGCATACTTCGAAGTACATCTTTCTTTATTAGGTTGGCTTCCCATTTCAAATTTTAAGACTCCTCCTTCTGCTATATCATCATAATGGATATAGTTTTTATCTAAAAGTCTGCCATTCAAAGTAGCTGATTGTATATACAAATTTTCTTTACTATTTTCCGGTGCTTCAATCACAAACTTATTGCCATTTTCCATGGTTATGGTAGCCTTCTTAAATAATGGGCTGCCAATCACATATTCATCTGTACCCGGACAAACAGCATATATACCCAATGAACTCAGAATATACCATGAAGACATACCGCCTTGGTCTTCATCACCCGGATAACCTTTCTCTGTTGAGTTATATAATCTTTCAACAATCTGACGTACCCAATATTGAGTTTTCCACGGCTGACCTGCATAGCAATACAAATAAGGCATGTGTTGAATCGGCTGATTTCCGTGTGCATATTGTCCCATATTAGCTAGCTCCATTTCTTTCATTTCATGAATAATCCCGCCATAAGTACCTGGTTTAATTACATTAGGAATAGTAAATACAGAATCTATTTTAGTAGTAAACTTCTCATCACTTCCAAACAAATCAATCAAACCTTGTACATCATGGAACACTGACCATGTATAATGCCATGCATTTCCTTCACAGAAAGGTCCACCCCATTCTAGTGGATCGAATGGTTCCTGCCATTTACCATCAACACCCTTTCCACGCATAAATCCGATAGACTTATCAAAGACATTTTTATAGTTGAACATCTGACGGGCAAATACTTCCTGGTAATGTTTATTTCCAACCATTTTAGCAAGTTGATATCCGCAGAAATCATCATATGCATATTCCATTGTTTGTGCACTAGAACCCATTGATTCAGGATAAGGGACATATCCTAACTGGAAATATTCTTTCCAGAATCCACGTCCGTTAGCACCACCCCAAGGACCTTTATTCATTGCCTCATGCGCATAAGCCTCCAGCGCTTTTTCAGGATCAAAATCACGAATCCCTTTTGCCCATGCATCTGCCAGCAGTGAAATAGAATGATTACCTAACATTCCTCCTGTTTCACCCGGGGAAGACCATGAAGGTAACCAACCGCATTGTTCCTGTGCTGCCAGAAGAGCATTCATATAACGTCCCTGCATTGTTGGATGCAAAATGTTTGTCAAAGGAAATTGAGAACGGAATGTATCCCAAAATCCATTATCAGTATACATGTAACCATCATAAATCTTACCATTATATGGGCTATAATAATACGGTTCACCATTTTCTTTGCGTTCGTAGAATTTACGAGAGAATAAGTTAGCACGGAAAAGACAAGAGTAGAAAGTCTTCATCTGTTCGTCCGTACATCCTTCAACTACAATTCTATTCAGTACTTCATTCCAAGTCTTCTGACCACGTGCTTTCGTTACTTCCAGATTCTTATCTTTACCGAGTTCTTTATTTAAAGTTATCAGAGCCTGCTCTGCACTTATGTATGAGGAAGCTGCTTTAGCCTGAACCTTCGAGCCTTTTTTAAATTTAATAAATGCACCATATCCTTTACCTGATCCATCTAATTTCTGTGGAAACACTTCATCCTTTTGGTTTTCCCATACGCCGTAATCTTCGAAAGATTTATCAAATTGAACAACAAAATAGTTACGGAATGATTTTGAATCGTTCACAAAACGTTGATTATTTACCCAACCGGAGATTTGTCTCTTAGCCGGATCAATTTTGATTTCACTCATATCCGTATATCCGTCAAGTACCAAATAAGCATCTCCTGTAGTAGGATAGGAAAAACGTAAATGTACACCACGGGTAGTCGGAGCCATTTCAGTAGTAATGCCATTATCGAATGTTACTTTATAATAATGAGGTTTAGCTATCTCATTATCGTGACTAAACTTAGTAGCACGGGCATCTTGATTTACAACCAACTCCCCTACCATCGGCATGAAAGAATATACAGCATAATCACTCACCCAAGGACTACATTGATGTGATTGGCTAAAAGCACGAATCTTATCAACAGCATACATATACTTAAATCCATCCCCATTTTTACCTGTTTGCGCAGACCACATATGCATACCATAAGGCATACCTGTAGTAGGATAAGTATTACCGTAGCTCAAACCAAAATTAGAATCGGTACCTTGTAACGTATTCACATACTGTACCAGATCTTTTAGCTGAGCATTCATCACAGTCGAATACAAAAAGAAGATAATTAAATAAACTAGTTTCTTCATGGTTTATTATTGAATTTATTAATTAAATAAAGACTTACTATTTATTGACATAAGTAATACCTTTCCAATCATCAGTACGGAAAGGAGACATTGGCAGATCCGCACCGTTATACATATTGCATATCGGATAATCAGCCCATGCATAACGTACTGCAACCGGGAGGGTAACTTCAGGTGAGGAAACAACAACTGTATTTCCTTCGATCACAGCATCTGCCCAATGAAATTTATGGTCTACACCAGCAATGGTAAATCCTTTCGGCATTTCGCCATTCGCCGTCTTCAGACCACCATCAATATGATCAAAGAAGATACGAATTTTATTTCCTTCAATCTTATAAGATTTATATATCGGACCGGAATAAGGAATCTTCTCGCCATAAGTCTGCGCCCGGGCCGCTAATGCCAAGCGTCTACCCACTTCTTGCTTGTTCTTCGGATGAATATCAAACTCCTCACCTATATCAATTGCCACAGCCATACCTGTATTTTGCAAATGTAAAGTCCGAGTTTGAGCTTCTCTCAATTCCGCCCAAGTAGATTCAACAGGAGCTGTTTGTTTCGCTGTAAAACTAGCTAACTGCACCATATAGAAAGGGAAATCATATCCCCAGCGATTTCTCCAATCAGTAATCATCAACGGCATTAAATCACGATACTGAAAAGCCTCTCCCGCATTTGATTCTCCCTGATACCAGATGGCTCCTTTGATAGCATAGGGAATCAGTGGATTAAGCATAGCATTAAATAAGAAAGTAGGAGAATTTGGATTCCATGACATATCAACAGGCATTGGTGCAACCTCTCTCATATCTAAAGAAACCTGATATTTCCAATTACCAGCCAACTGGATAGCTTCTGTATCGGAAAGATGAAGTGAAATACTTTCAGGACTTCCATTGATACCACCAGTACCACCAGTATCCATTACACGTACAGCAATCACCGCTTTTCCCTTCTTCACAAGTTCTTTCGGAATCTTATAGCTTCTAGGTGCCATCCATCCTTCTGTATGTCCTATCTGTATACCATTGAAATAAGTAAAATCATTATCATCAATAACACCTAAATTCAAGATCAAGTCTTTTCCTGCCCAACCAGCCGGGATATCAATTGTTTTCCTAAACCAAACAAGCCCACTAAATCCTGGTAAATCTTGTTCTTGCATCAAACCTGGAACTTTCATAGATTTCCATGCCGCATCGTTAAAATCAGGAGCTGCCCATATAGCCTCCCCATTAACACACCCCTTGTCAATTCTTTCAACTTCAGATTTCCAAGTCTCAACATCTTCTTCAAACTTTTTCTTGCGTCCTTCCTGAGATGCAGGCAAACCGACCAATGCTTCGAGTCTTTTCTTCATACTCGGTATAGTGGCTAACGCCTCGTTACTGGTCCATGTTTCTATGATTGTTCCTCCCCAAGATGTATCAATCAACCCAATTGGCACATTACGGTATTTATTTAAATCACGTCCAAAGAAGTAACCTGCTGCAGAAAAGTCCGCTACACTCTTTGATGTACACACTTGCCAACCATTCTCTTTTGCTGTAATATTCTCAACAGGTGTAGGACTCATCGCATTTTCTACCAGTAAGAAACGAATATTAGGATAATTATTTGCCTCTTCTTTCTCCTGTTCATAGTTCTTCACCTTGCCCCAACCTTCTACCTGCATTTCCATGTTGGATTGTCCGGAACATATCCAGACTTCACCAATCATTACATTAGAAAGTTTCACCTTTTTACCATCAGAAATTGTAATATTATAAGGGCCACCCGCTACTGGGGTAGCAACTTTCGTACTCCATTTTCCTTGTTCATCAGCTTGAATAGTATATTTCTTCTGATCCCATGAAGTCGTAATTTCTACTTTCTTATTAGGCTTAGACTCGCCCCAGATAGGGGCTTGCGTTTGTTGCTGCAACACCATATTATCCGAAAATATCGGAAGCAATTTCACTTGTGCAGAGAGTGTAGCACTCCCTAATAGAAAGAATAGAGAGATTGCAAGATTCTTATTCATATTAACTACTTTTTTATAGTATACAATGTTTCAATTTATTTTATGACGAACAAATATACAATAACCACTAAACTTACTCCTTAAAAAAGTAAAAAGAGAATAATGTTTTTATAGCAAACATTATTCTCTTTTTATCTAAGCTCTACTTATTTACTAGAAGCCCAACTGAACTCCAAAGTTTATAACACGCTGATTCATATAAGCATCACCTGCTGTATTGGTCTTAATTTCAGGGTCTTGCTGATATTTATCATAACCGGTAAAAGTCAGTAAGTTATAAGCATTTACATAAAA
This sequence comes from Bacteroides sp. HMSC067B03, assembly GCF_001811315.1. Taxonomy (NCBI): domain Bacteria; kingdom Pseudomonadati; phylum Bacteroidota; class Bacteroidia; order Bacteroidales; family Bacteroidaceae; genus Bacteroides; species Bacteroides sp. HMSC067B03. The sequence continues at coordinate 86,936 of NZ_KV804416.1, forward strand.
ACGGACATTGTCTAAGAACTTAGGTAATGCTGTCTTGGGAAGTTGATAACCCAAGTCAACAGTCTTCAAACGAATATACCATGCATTAATCAGCCAAAAATCCGAATTATAAGCAGAAGCACTGTTTATTGTACCATCTTGCATTGTCAAACGTGGGAACTCAATACTTTCTCCATTTTCATAACGTTCCTGTGTCCAACGCTTTTGGTGAAGTGGCTGGAACTGACTCTTACCAGACTCAATCCCTGTTCCATTGATAGCAAAACTATAATCAAACGATCCTTGGAATAATACACTGATACTAAACCCTTTCCAACTTCCTCCAATCGTCCATCCCAATGTTGTAGTAGGTAAGTTCGGTTTACCAATAGCACGTTTATCAAAATCATTGATAGTACCATCACCATTCAAATCTGCATACTTTAAGTCACCTGCCTGCACAGCAATATCAGGTTTAGCCGGAGCGTCCGCAGCACCAGAATTAATCTTTTCAATATCTTCCGGTGTATAATAGCCAATCCAATGATAACCAAAAGGCTGCCCAATCTGTCTACCCGTTTCTCTCAACCATTCATATTTCTGTTGAGCCTCAGCTTTATAATCGACTCGATTTTTAGCATAACCAAATACAAAATTGGTATTAAAGTTGAAGTTACCAAAACGGTCTTGATAACCAATCTGTCCATCAAAACCTTTATTGGTAGTTTCTGCTACATTTTCAGGAGACAAGCCGATACCTAATATGTCCGGAATATCATTTCTAGTAACTAGCTGATCATAACGTTTATCTATAAACCAGTCGAAAGTCAAGGAGAATTTATCAAACAAATTCATATCTACACCAACATTAAACTTTCTCGCTTTCTCCCACGTTACATTTAAATTTCCTAAATCACCTTCTTTAATGCCACTAACACCAAAGTTGTTACCTTCACCAAAAGCATAAGAATCACCTGTTTTATATACCTGCCGATACAGATAACGATCGCCGCTTGCTACATCTGACCCTACAAGACCATAAGAAGTTCTAAACTTCAATAACTGCACATTCCTTCCCAACCAGTCTACATTCTTGAAAAAGTCTTCTTGAGAGATAGCATAACCTATAGCCAATGCTGGAAAGAATCCGAAATTGTTATCTTTACCAAAACGATCGGTCCCATTATATGCCATGTTCAAATCTACCAAATATTTATTTTTATATTTATAGCCTAGCTGCATCGTATAACCTTCGAAATTATTGGGAACAGCTGCATCCTTTTCATTTGTTGTACTCTGACGATTGTACAAAAACATAACATTTACATCATGTGCATTATTGAAAACATGGGCATATTTCAAAGATGCTTTGATATTCAAATCTTTGATAGCTTTATCTGTACTGTTATATACAAAATACTGCTCATAATCATAGACTCCATTCGGATTGATATTATACAAACCTGTTGTAGAATCGTAATGATAAGTCGGATATCGTGTACGCATCACTGCACGATAATTTTCATCACTACTGGAATATGCCAATTGAAAATCAGCTGCAAGCCCTGGCGTTAAGAAGTCCATCTTCCATGTTGCACCATACAAAATATTATTATCATTACGTCTAGTACGTTTATATCCTTCATTTGCCAACCGTGCGTTCAATGTCGGTTTTCTATCTTGCGTATCATATAAATAAGCAAATGAACCATCCGGATTCAAAAGTGGAGCCGAATAAGGGTGCATCTTAGAGAAATCATAAAGCTCACCTGTTACATTCATATTGTACGGTTCATTGATATCCATGAAGCGCGAAGAAACATCTAAACGCATATTGAAGTTATCAGTCACATCAAAATCAAGATTAGTGCGATAGTTGAAACGACGATAGGAATAATTAGGATTCACACCATCACCAGAATTCCCCCCAAAGTCTTTTACCAAGCCATTCTGAGTAAAATATCCCGCAGAAACAAAATATCTCAATTTCTTAGAACCACCTGAGACATCAACATTTATGTTCTCCTGAAATGCCATTTTCTTAAAAATCTCATCATACCAATTGACATCAGGATGCCCATAAGGATCAGTATGATCTCTGAAAGCGATCATATCGTCTTCAGTATACGGGAAATCAGACAAAGTACCATCATTCGTATGTGCTTCCTTTACTAATTGTAAAGATTCGTAAGCGTTCAGAAATTTAGGCGTACGAACTGGGGTTTGCATACCTGTTTCCAAACGTACATTAATTTTCGGTTTACCTTGCTCCCCACGACGTGTTTTTACTACTAATACACCATTAGCACCTTTGATACCATAGATGGCCGTAGTAGAAGCATCCTTCAATATTGATATACTTTCAATTTCGTTGACATTAATTTGAGACAACTGTTCATAAGTATACTGCATGTCATCCACCATAATCAACGGTTTGTTACCATCATTATTCAAAGAACTGACACCGCGGATAAAGAAGTCGGAAGCATCTTTACCAGGTTGCCCAGACTGTTGCTGACTAAAAAAACCCGGCAGCTTTCCTGTCAAAGCATTCTGTACACTACTAGTTGGAACATTACGAATCTCACGTGCCTGTATTCCACTAACTGCACCTGTCAACGTTATACGCTTAGCCTTACCATAACCAACGACAACGACTTCATCCAAATTTGTTTGATCAGGAGCCAATTCTACATTCAGCATTTGCTGACTATTTACTTTAATGCTTTGTTTCTTAAAACCGATATAAGAAAACTCCAATACAGCACCTTTGTTTACATTTAATTGGAAATTACCGTCAATATCGGTAATTGTACCCACTGTTGTACCTTGTATTTTTACATTTACCCCCGGCAACAACTCACCGTCGGCTGAAGAGACAATTCCCTTCAAAACGAACGATTGACCGAACGCCGACATAAAAAGGCTTATACATACTAATATTAATAATAGTCTTTTCATAATATTACCACTTCGGATTTTGAATCATGTTATCATTCTTAACTACCTCATTATATGGGATCGGATATAAATAGCGTTTCACATCAAACGTCGTACTTAGGACATCCACTTCATTGAAACTCGTAGTATTTCCTTTTACCCTAATCTCCAAACCTTCCAAAGGATTCTTAAATATCTCTTCAGCAATTCTCCATCTGCGAATATCCCAATATCGTTGTTCTTCAAATGCCATTTCAATACGCCGTTCGTTTTGAATCACTTCACGCATCTCTGCCTGTGTCATATTTTTCTTAAGCCCATAAGGAGATTCATCATTACTTGCTTCAATACCAGCACGTGCCCGTAATGCAATGATAGCATCGTACACATCCTGAGAAGGAGAAGAAAGGTACTCATTCATTGCCTCTGCATAATTCAACAACATCTCTGCATAACGAAACATAACCCAAAGATGTATCTTATTCCCATATTGAGACTCTTCACCGAATTTACCCATAAACTTACACATATAATAACCCGTCTTAGAATATTCAGCAGAGTTAGATGGATTATTAACTCCTCCGATTGAAATATCAAGCGTATTATTCAACCAAGATGACCCATGATGCAGTATTGTATAATCCAAACGCGGATCACGGTTTTCATATGGATTACTCTGATTAAGAGTATATTTACTACCTTGTCCAGCAAACATACCATCCTTCATAGGGAAAGCGTCTACCAAATTTTGAGTTGGAAGCGTACGTCCTTTACCTAAATTGTCACCAGAAAATCCTAAAGGCCCATTATTGCTTTCTATAGACTTATCTTCACCCCCCGGACGATAAAAGATGACTTCAGGATTATTAGTCTTATTATAAAAACCTAAAAAGACGTCACGAAAATCCCGATTATCGCCATCAGATGTAGACTGTGTTAAACCATATGCCCCATTACCATTCGGACCGTACTCATCAATAAATGTCTTGGCAGCTTTAGCCGCATCATTCCAACGCTCTCTATCATAAGAAGCATAGCCTATCAATTCATTACCAATCTCAATAGGACGTTCATTAAATAAAGGACTCGCTGCATATAATAGCACTCGAGACTTTAAAGCTAGACAAGCCTCACGAGTAGGAGTATGTGCATATTGTTCAAAATCAGGCATTGGATTGGTACGCAAATCATCTTTAATATCATCTAATTCATCACAAATATACTGTACACATTGCTCAAAAGTATTTCTTGGGATCTCCATATCATCACCCAATATATGTACATCATCCCCCATCAAAGGAACACCACCATAGCGTTTCACTAATTCGAAATAGAAATAAGCTCTCAAGAAACGCGCTTCTGCTTTCATTGTAACATTCAATGGTTTTGTTTCTCCCTTTGCGTTCTTATAAGTCAGCATAAAAGGGACAACATCAATATGATTAATTAGAATGTTTGCCTTACGGATTCCTGAATAATACTCTTTCCATCGCATGTCCGATTCAACACGTGTACTCGCAGTATACCGTCCCATTGCCAACTTATAAACATCCGGGTCAGAAACATTTATAGATATAGCATCATCAGACGCAGCATCTAAATAATCACTTCCTACACGATTGTGCCCGTTTTGCAACGTAGCATAAATATTATTCATAAACTTTACCGCATTCGTACCAAGAGAATCGGTTTTTGAAAATACAAAATCAATTGATACCAGTTCAACTGGCTCTGGTTCATACCCATCGGTACAGGATACAGCTGTAAACAACAATCCAGCTCCGATTAGCGTCAAATATTTATTTCGTATCATAGATATCATAGTATATTAGAATTTAACATTAATACCTGTGCTGATGCAACGTTGTAGCGGATAGTTACCGAAGCTAACTTCGGGGTCAACGAGTTCATTAGCAGCTTTTGTGAATAAGTTTTGTCCACTTACGAAAACCTTCACACGTGCTCCACCTAAATAATTACGACAGAATGAATCAGGTAAGTTATATCCTAAACTAACATTTTTCAACCGAATATAATTACCGGAACGTAACCAAAAAGAAGACCCCCAGCCATTACCTTGATTATACTTATTACCACCAGCACTCAACCTCGGGAAAGTTGCTGTAGCAGCAGTTTCTGGAGTCCATCGATCTAACATGTTTTCATATGCCTGTCCATAAACTTGTCCTTGAGTTTGAAAACCTTCCAATAAATTCCAATCACTCATTAAAACATCTTTATTGTACACTCCTTGCCAAAACATTGAGAATTCTAATCCACGCCATTCGAAACCTAAATCAATACCAAAATAAGAGAGTGGTTTATCGCCACCAATCATTACCTTATCAAAGTCATTGATAACTCCATCGTTATTCTGATCTTTGTACTTGATATCACCAGGCTGAATATTGTTAAATCCTTCAATTACAGGACTCTTTGTAATTTCGTCTTGAGAAGTGAAAAAACCTTCTGCCACCAAACCGAAGATTGCCCCTTTGGGCTTACCTGTAGTACGCAGATATTCATAAGGCACTTTTTGTTCGTCTTTATATAACACTTTACTTTGCTCACAACTCCAGTTAGCAGATGCATAATAATTAAAATCGCCAACGTGATCTTGATAGGTAATTGAGAATTCACCTCCATACCAACGTTCTTTAGCAATATTTTCATCTGGATAATTCTGGCCAATTAGTTCGATACTTTTTCCACGAGCCTGCAACAAGTCATAATATTTATCATTAAAATAATCAGCAGTTACCTGTAATTTATTGTTAAACAAAGCTATATCTACACCAATATTCAGTTTATTACCTTTTTCCCACGTTTGATATAAATTCGCCAGTTTATCTTTTTCTGTAAAACTTCCTGAACTTTGTCCTAAATTAGTCCCCAACCGATAATCATCACCTCCTGAGGAATAAGTCTGATAATACGTATAGTACCCAGCATTGTTCATACCATTACCTGTTTTACCATACACACCGCGTATCTTTAGTTGATTCAGCCACTCACAGTTTTCCATAAAATTCTCTTTGCTGATATCCCATCCTAAACCGAAAGCATAAAAGGTTCCCCACCTTCTGCCTGGAGCATAACGATTGTAATAACTTTCACTTAATGCTACCTGTGCAAAATATCGCCCCGCATAATCATAAGAGACATCACCTATAATATTTGATGGATATTCAGGAAGATCCCAGTTAGTAAGAGTATTTCGCGTATCTCCTAGAACACTGGCCTTAAATTTGTGCTTACCAAATTGACGTTCATAATCAACAGCAAGTTGACCATACATCTGCCGATAGGTAGACACAGAACTAAATGAATTTGATTGCGTTTTCTTTTCTCCATACCGAGTATAAACGTCATTGCCATCCTTATCAATAGTATAATCAAAAACTTCAGAAGTTTTTGTTCGTTTCGTAGTCGAACGATTCTGAGAAGTTACACTACCTACCATACGAACAGACAAGCCTTTAACTAACTTGCCAAAATCATAGCGCAAATTAATAGCTCCCAATACATCCCGAGCCCCATCTGTTATATAACCAGAGTTAATAGTCTGCGATAGCAAATTATTATTGAACGACTGACTACCTCCCCATGATCCATCCGGATTTGTCACAGGATATGCATTACTTGGAGTAGAATAAATTGAACTGAGAATATCATCATACCCATTTCCAGTCCCTCCTGGTTGGGTACCTTCTTCTATACGTCCCATCAAAGTAACTTTTGCAATCAAATCATCAGTTATATTGATGTTCACTTTAGAAGAAATCATATAACGATCAAATGTCATATTTGTATCGTGAGCATCTCCACCTGGATTTTTAAATAATCCATTTTCACCTACATAGCCTACACTAATAAAATATTGTGCGTACTTGTTACCACCTGTAGCATTCAAATTATAAGACTGAGTAGTCGAATTTTTGTTCATCAGTTCATCACACCAATTCACACTTGGATGTGTATACGGGCTGGAATGATCACGAAACTTAATAAAGTCATCATAAGAATAAAAGGGATTTTTACCATCATTCAGCAACGCCTCATTCAATAAATAAGCATATTGAGAAGTAGACAGCGGATTTAGTTTTTTCACAGAACTCTGCACACCAAACCGTCCAGTAAACGATAACTGAAATCCCTGTTTGATAGGATCTTTAGTAGTAATTACTAATGCACCACGAGAACTGCGCATCCCCAAAAACATAGATGACAAAGCATCCTTCTGAATTGATACCGATTCAATAGCATCAGGATCGATAGAATACAATTCTCTTTGCACACCATCCACTACCACCACCGGTGCATTGTGGCGTGATAGAACATTAAATTCCGTATTATCACTATATGCCTCTTTACCCAATGTAGGGCTATTAAAGTTAAAGATGGTTCCAGAAGAACTGGATTCAATTTGACTCTTACGTGCACCACGAGTACGTACAATATCTAATCCTAGTAAACGCCCTTGTAATGAAGGAAGAATAGTAGTTCCCATCAATGAACTAACCTGATCTGTATAAACCGTAGCAGCTGAACCTAAATAGCTTGCTTTATCTTTCGTATCATAAGGTCCATTTATTACATCTGGAAATTTCACGAACTCTTCTGTCAACGTTACTTTAAAAATACGTTCCAGATTTCTTAGCTTGTTCACCTTAATCTCCTTATGTAAAAAACCTGGATGAGAAAAACGAAGCATATCGCCCTTCTTATACTGAAATTCAAAAGCTCCATCATCACCTGTCACAGTCTTAAAATCAGTATTCTTCATCGTGATTACAACACCCGAGACAGGATTGCCATATTGATCGATTACCTTACCTGTAATATTAGCCGTTCCTCCTGCTTCTTGAGCCACCGCATTCAAATGTCCCAAGCCAAATAGTAGCCACATTACAAACCATGTGAAACAGTACCGACTATTTCTTTTATTCAAAATATTACGCATATAATCTTTTTTAAGGTTAAACTCTATTCACATTGAAACTCAAATACGAAAGGCTCTTTTATTCCTTCTTCTACCTCTTCTCCTTCATTATCTCTACTGTCATCTGACTGGGAAATAGATACTGTTCCATCTTCATTTGTGAAAATATACTCTATACGAGAAATTGTTTCACCGTCCGGAATGTTAAAAAATCCACCAGGCCAAAGAGTTACATTATATCTTGGCAATTTCGTTTCTCTTTTCATCAGTGTTTTCGCACTCTTTTCATTGACTGTATATATCTTTCCTTCTATCGTATAAGCAGTAGCTTCTATATACACATTCTCAGCTTTTATCAATTCATTGGTATTAATATCCCCTTGAAAAGTGAATGTTACATAATCATCTTGTAAAGCAGACAAAGGTTCAATTTGATAATAGTGCGTAGAACAAAAATCAATCACAGTACCTGATCCTTCTACCACTTCAAAGCAATCATCAGCATCCTTAACAGAATAATGAGCCTCGTCTCCTCCAATCCCATCACTAGAGTGATTGATAAAAAAACTTGGTCGGAATTTTAAGTTACTTTTTCCTGAATTACACTTAATTGTTACTGTATAATGTATTGTTCCATTTACACTAGAATAGTTATCTGATTTAAATGCAATCCATTCCATATCGTTCAAGACATTGCCTCGTACACCATATTTTTTTTTCAATGCCGCTGACCAACTCATACCTTTATAATTTGCAGGCTGTTCAGTATCCGGAATTACTGTCATTTTGTGATCCACTTCCGTTTCATACCTATCTTCTCTGTATGTCACAGTTGCATTCTGACGTACATTCCAACTTCTTGGAGCCAAGAATCCAACAATAAACGTTTCATTGCTTGCATCACCATCGATGTTTATTTCTCCACTAAACGTAAAAGTTGCAATTTCACCAGCCTTAATATAGGCAACCATCTCTCCAGCCTCGTTCTCTTGTCTAACATTTACCTCCTTAATCAAAAAGGAACATCCAAAGACTATTAAGGAAAGTACCAACAAAAAAGAGATTTTTATTCTATGTTTTTTAAAATAATATTTCATAAGCTTTTCTTTTTAAATCATTCTTCTATTTTTTCAAAAGAATAAACATAAGAGTTGCTCGAGCATCCCGGACTAATTGTAAGGGTTATATGGCGTTTCCCTTGTACAATCGGGTAAGTGATTTCAGTTATTGCTTCTCTTTCAGCACCTTCCTCCTGAAAAGTTAAGAAAAAAGGATATGTCAAATTATCAATTCTCCATGTACCATTTTTCTTTACTAAAAAAGGGAGATAGTTTTCAATATTATATGTATTATCTTTATTCATAATCAGACGAAACTGACTAAAGTCCATCACTTCAGATATATCCGTTCCATTGCGTATAACAGTTTTTAATTGCCACTTCCCATCTAACTGCTTTGGTACTTCCATATAAGAATCAGGAGTTATTTCATCTTTAAATGTATTGCAAGCACTCACAATACCTAATAAGACGAAAAGTAAAACCGTAGTTTGTATTTTAAATCTCATATTTCTTATTTTTAATATAACAATCATTCCTATTCATAATAAGGATTCTGCAACAAATCCGGTGATTTCACAGTCTCTTTATAAGGTATTGGATAAAAATACATCGCTTTACGGAAGGTATGCTGACGAGTATCAATGATTCTTCCTGTCTTCTGCTCACCATTTCTTGTGATTTCAAAACCATGCATCATCCTATTATCTGTATCTTCAGCAATCATCCAACGACGTACATCAAAGAAACGATGTCCTTCAAACGCTAAATCCAACCGACGTTCCAACCGGATAGCTTCTGTCATATCAGCCTGACTCATATTATTTTCAATTCCATATGTTCCATCCTCGCCAGGCTCTATGCCAGCACACTCACGTATCTTTCTCAATACAATATACGGGCTAATTTCTTGATCTCCTAGTACATCTTTATGATCAGGTCCATAATATTCATTAGCAGCTTCTGCATAATTCAGCAAAATTTCAGTATAACGCATCAATGGTCGTGCTTGCGAACCTCCATAAAGCATTTGATTTGCCATTGAACCAAATTTCAAGAATTTATGTGTATAATACCCTGTCGGAGTCCCTCGATAGATAGCGTCCTGTTGTGTTCCCACAGATATATTAATTTCAGTATCCTGCATATTACTCTTCATTATGCATCCATCATAAGTAACAGTGAACATGAAACGAGGGTCACGTTTGTTAGCAGGATTCGTAGGGTCATAATCTGGACTATCCTTAGTCGGTGTGCCATCTGCCATTGGGAAAAGTTCAGCCAAATCATGATAAACATACCCTCCAATACCATTTCCTCCTGTACTAGGAGGAGCAAACCATCGGTTTGTATCTATACTAGCTCCTGCTTTCTTTTCAAAGATTGTACCGCAATAAACCTCCGTTCCCACTTTTCCATAATAATCAGCAGGTAACAACTGTGCATAATATCCCCATCCCGGATAAGCCTCATTATTCTCATCTTCATTACGGATGTACAAATCATACTGCTTCATCTTTATCACATCAAGGGCAGCATCTACAGCTATCTTCCAACGCTCCTTATCATAAGTAGTATACCCTAACAATTCTTTCGGAAAATCAGTAGGCGCAAAATCACTACCGTTGAATAATTTGCTAGCAGCGTACAAACGTACACGTGAAATTAAGGCTTTACAAGCTCCTCGGGTTACACGTCCAAATTTGTTTCCACTTCTTTCAACTGGCAATGTTTCTGCAGCTTTATTAGCTTCATCCACAATATACTCAACGCAATCCGCATAAGAGTTACGCTCCTTGATTGCTTCTTCTACAGTTTCATAAACATCATCACCAATTAAAACCACACCACCATAATGTCTTAATAGCATTGCATAATACCAAGCACGCAAAAAGCGTGCTTCTGCTTTATACTCTTCCTTTGCCGCTTCAGCCATTCGGGATCCATCTGCATATTTAAAAAACACATTTACTCGACGAATATTTCGATATGCAATTCTCCAAACATCGTCCTCAGAAATAGTAACAGGATTGACTGTTCCAGTAGCGAACATTACATCTGTCGTAAGCCCGGTACTAGCTTTATACGCAGCTTCATCACAACTAGTCTGCAATCCTCCATGATCATTATACTGATCTTTATACCGATTATGTTGGATATCAAAACCAATATCCACATAAATCTGGTTTAAGAAATCTGCCGTATAAGTACTATCAGCGAATACGGTTGCCTGATCTAAGTCCGTGGTTTCTGTCTCACCCAGAAAATCATCTGAGCAAGACGAAAAAAGCCACACACCTACAATAGATAGGAATAAATAAAATAAGCTTTTCATATACATAGAAATAGCGGTTAATAAATTTAGTTGATAAACTCTAAAAACGGTAATATTCATTATTATTAGTTCTTTTTAATATATGTACTACTTTGTTGTTATTTATATAATAACGATTTAAAAACGATATACCACTAAAACAATTACATGTTTTTTATTAATAAATTTACTTGTATGCAGGAAAGCTCAGAACATATTAAAAAAGAAAGCCATTTCTCCCTTTTATGAAGAAACGACTTTCTAAATCAATTTACCAAGATGAGTCCGTCAGTAGCTATCACTCATCTTCATCATATATACTTTCCCAATTGAAAACACGATAGAAATAAGGGCGGCAAAAGTCAGCACTACCCGGAAAATCAAAATTATCTCCAACAGTATCAGCATCAGTATTAGTAGAAAATACTAATTCACCTTCTCGTGCAAGTTCTAAATGCAGATTTACTCTTAGTAAATCTTTATAATACTGATTACCTATCTTATCTACAGAATAAGGTACATTAAATAAAATCTTTTGATTAGTAAAAGGTCCATAAGGTGTTTCACTACGATATAGATAAACAGAATGACCATAAGATTTGGCCTGTCCTACCATATAATAGTAATCTCCTTTTCTAAAGATCTGTGGCATACTACATACATAATTATTTTCCATTATAGTAGAGCGAGTCCTCTCCTCTTTCGTCGGATACATCTTTTGCCATATAAAGTTACCATTTAAATCACGTATGTAATACTCCCACTCTGAAGCCAAGTCATGAGTAGTGGTACGAGCTACTAATGGTCGATTATTCTCTGTTACGTAAAGATAAATATGCCCATCTTCATCTTTCCACATAGTAGAACCATAGCCAACATCATCTATATTAAATTCTTCATTTTTACTAATTATTTTAAGATAAGTACTATTACCGGGCTGTCCTTCCAAACTATAAACAGCTAGACAAGTACCAGTTCGAGTCATTTTCTCCTCATTATATTTCCCCCATAACATTTGAAGTTCTTCAACCCCATTATTATCAAATACCGTAGCGCCACCTATTTGATAAAAATACTCTTCATCTGTTTCTCCCATAATAGTCTCATCTGGAGCTATGTGTGCATACGCTTGATAATAGCCTTCTCCATCTGGATCATTAGTCTGCACATAATCAACCAACCATCTTAGGTCATCATCCGTTTCTCCGAGACTACCACTAACAGTCGTTTGGACCATAATACTATTATGTGGGAAATTACAATTCCCCCTTGCTCTTGTTTCAGCATCTACAACTCCATAATAGCTATCATTAAAAGCCCAAAAAACATTTCCATCAGACAATAATGTAGATTGCACACCAATTCCACCATTCCATCCCAATGTACGGGTAAATAGCTTATCATACTTTTTGTCTTTATAAACAAAAACCTCACCACTATGCTGACCCACATTAGGAATTAGCTGCAATTCCCATGCCGAATCCATATTTGGAGGAGTAATCGTTACATCACTATCCACTATTTCTTCATATGCAGTTTGCGCTGCATCATAATCGTTGCATGCAACTAATACCAGTCCTGCAACGAAAGTTGTACATAGAGCACTATATATATTTCTTGTTTTCATAAGATTTATCAATTATTATCAGCCACTCAATTATTTTCGTTAGCAATAGCCACTGGAGACATTACCTCTTTCATTTCATACCAATCATTCGAATTATAATTATAACGATAATTCAACGTAAACTCTTTCTTATCAGGATTATAGTATGATGGAGTATCTTCAATATTTAACACAGTAATTCCACCATTTACATCATACCATTTATCTAATGTCACTTTTTGGCATTTTATATATTCTCCAGTTGGCAACCCATTACTCCCAATAATAGCAACATCAATCATTTCCTCAGGATGAACTGTAACAACGATCCCTTGTTTACGAAGCTCCTTTCTATCCGATGTAAGGGTAGATCCTGTTAAAATACGAATACCATGTTCCGTAACTGGAGCAACCAATTTAGTAGCATTTATTGGTTTATAATCAGGGGCATCATTCTTTTTGTCCAAAGGCTCCCAAGTATCCTTAACCACTCGCAAACTTGTTCCATTCATTGTATAATAGCTTTTTTCCTTGGTCGTTGCATAAGCATTTTTCATAAGTATCTGCATCAATACGTTCCTTCTTTCAGAAGAAATCATGTAATCAGAAACAGAAGCTATTCTTAAAGGAAGAAAGTAATTATCTTCAGGTTCCAAACCATCAATATCCACTTGAATTGGGAATAAAGAATAAGATGAATTTACATTTGGATATAATTTTATAGCCCAATCATCTACCTTATAGTGGTCTTTCGGTAATTCTAAGACATAGTTTTTATAATTATCCCCATATCTCTTCTGATTATAGTCTGATAATACAGTTTCATTCCTTTCTAGTTCTACTGTTACTTCTTTTTCAATTGGAGTCGTACCACTTGCATAAACAGAAAGGTATCCTATCCCTTCCCCGCCAAAAGAAAATTCTTGCTTGAAGATATTATCTTCTCCGCTAACAATATAAATTTCCTTACGATACTGTTCATCCTGATAAAATTCTTGCTCACAAGACGTTAGAACACCAGTAGTTGTCACACCTACCATAAGTATCAATTTATTGATAATTTTCCTATATTTCATAATTTATTCATTTAAAAAATTATTTATCCCAACCCGGGTTTTGATCAAGAACAGAAACTTTTCTAATCTCATCTAGATGCAAAGGCAACCATACCATCTTAGGTTTGAAATCACGTTCAGTTATTGATTTATACTGAATCACGGTAGGTTGGTAAAATCCCTCCCATTCAGCTTGTTCTACATTCAATCCCATTAAAGGTTCCCTTTCTAAATCTTCAACAATTCCCCAGCGCCTAATATCATAATAACGTTGTCCTTCCCAGAATAACTCAATCAAACGCTCACGTTGAATGACTTTGTTAAAAGCATCTGCTGTAGCTAAATCATCTGTTGTCAATCCTGGAATACCTGCACGATAACGAATCTGATTAAAACAATATTTGATAGCTTCTGTATCACGAATATAAGTTTGACCATCAATCTCATGCGCTTGAGTTAAATTATTCAAGGCTTCTGCATAAGCAAGCAATATTTCTGCATATCGAATAATCGGAAATGGCTTATCTTTTTGACGTGCACCACTACCACTCATGGCATCTTGTGGATTTATATATTTTCGAGAAGTATATCCAGTTATATTATAAACATTATTATTAGAATGATTTTTACCTGAATTAGCTCCATTCCAATAATCAATATTAACATTTTTCTTTGCACTTTCAGTAGTAGATCCCATCGGCCACCAAGCATGTGAATAGCCAATATTCACATAGAAACGTGGTTCACGGTTAGTATATGCCAAGTATGTTCCCTGGCTGATTTTATAACCTTCAGATAAAACTTTATCTTCTGTCGTCACACAAGTCTTATCATAAGGACGGGCTATATATGGATATGTACTACTGGAATTTTTGATATCACGCCCATCTGCCATATAAAATTGGTCTACTATATGCTGAGGCACACACAAACAAGAAGAACCTCCAAAATTCAATGGGAATACATAACCCATATGGCTACCCACTTGAGCTGTAGAACTGCACCAAATGAACTCAGGATTTTGATTAATAGAAAGCTCTCCATTGAACATTTCGGCATAGGATCTATAAGGGTCTACAACTTTTTTATCTCCCATCCCTACGCCATTTGGAAATTCAGCAGTAGGAACTCCTTGGGGAAGTGTGACTACATATGTACCATAATTTCCAGATTCAGGATGTTCAACATCAGTGGAAGCAGAAACTGTATATAATTGATATCGTCCTAAATCAATTACTTTTTTCGCTGCTGCAGCAGCAAGTGCCCATTTACGTTCATCATATGTTTGAGAAACATAATATTCTCCATCTGTACAACGCGTGAAATCACCAAAGAATCTACGGGCAGCCTCTCCACCATTATACAATGGGCTAGCAGCTTGTAATCTCACACGAGCAGCTAAAGCTAAGGCAGCTCCTTCTGTAGGAATATATTGATCCATCGAAGTGGTAACATCAGGTAAATTTTTAGCAGCCTCATCAAATTCAGAACAAATATAATCCACACATTCATCGTACGTATTGCGTGTTCTTGCATAATATTCCGCTTCCTCATTATTACTCACAACTTCATCACCCAGCAAAATCATTGGACCATTCTGTTGCAAAATCAAATAATATGCATAAGCTCTTAAGAAACGGCATTTTGCACGAAATTCCATTCTTTCAAAACTATTCATATCACGAACACCATCAATATGTGGCAATATAGTATTCACCTTACGAATCACCTTATAACATTTAGGCCAAATATTGAAATCCCATGTCCAACCGCCCATTGAACTAGAAGTAATCTCATTA
Organism: Bacteroides sp. HMSC067B03; assembly: GCF_001811315.1. Taxonomy (NCBI): domain Bacteria; kingdom Pseudomonadati; phylum Bacteroidota; class Bacteroidia; order Bacteroidales; family Bacteroidaceae; genus Bacteroides; species Bacteroides sp. HMSC067B03. The sequence goes on from NZ_KV804416.1 coordinate 102,629, forward strand.
TTCATTAACTTCGTTCCAGAGAATTGTATAACAACCATGCCATTCCAATCACCACAGCTCACAGCCTCGTCTGAACCTGTAACTCCAGGAGTGTTCCCATATTCCCAATTTTTATCGACAACAGGAAGCAGAGCGGCAGCTCCATTAAAATAACGTTCAATATTACGCTTATTTGCATAAATAGAATCTTCTTGAAAGGTATCCTCAAAATAATCATCTATATTCAAATAATTACAAGAAGCAAAAAAGCCGGATACCAATAACAGAACCGATAATATAAAATATTTTTTCATGGACTAATTTCTATTAAGTTTACATATAGTATTAGAAATTCAAATAAAGCTGCAATGAATAACGTGCAGGCAAAGGATAAGCCTGTCCACAAGAGGTCGCTTGTTCTGGATCAAAGATCTTTACAGAATCCCATACTGCTAAATTTTCACACATCAACTGAATATTCATGGAATTAATACCCAAAATACGTTGTAATGCAGGAACTTTTAGATTATATGCCAAGCTCAACTCCTGCAAACGTAAGTAACGGGCATCACCCATCCAAAATGTAGAAGGTTTCGTATTATTCTCATTTTTCCCATAATACAAACGTGGAAAACGAGCATTTGGATTCTCTGTAGCCTGATTTCCTGAATATTCAGCAGAAATCCAACGATTCTCCGGATTATAAGCAATAGTCATTATATTTCCTTTATCCTTCTGATTAAATGGCATATATCCATCGAAACTTTTACCATCCGAACCACCATATAAGAACTTATTACGTCCTGTCCCCTTGAACAAGACATTTAGTGTCCAACTTTTATAACGAAACTCAGCACCAATACCATACATCAACTGTGGTACCCCTGAATAAGCAAATAAAGGTACTTTATCATCATCAGTAATCTTGCCATCACCATTTATATCTCGATATTTAATATCACCAGGGCGTACCGTACCAAATTGTGTAGGACTCATTTCTACATCTTGTTGATCTTTAAACAATCCCATAGCAACAAATCCACGTTGTACATTATTGGCGTAACCATTATTTTCCAAATATGTATAAGGCTTTTTTGTATCTTCCCAATTTAATATCTTATTCTTGCTTAAAGTAAAATTACTACGTAATATCACATGTGCATCCTTTCCTATCTGTTGATAGAATTCCATATTTACAATCGCCAAATCAAAAAATTCCCGACCGAAAAACAAAATGTGTCATTGAAACACATCTTAACATAAAACAAAATGTGATTTTTGGTGCAAATTTAAAGGGGCTGTGTCAAAACTAAGGCACATCCCCT